>NZ_JBMWDP010000034.1:0-46996 GCF_049545505.1 Stenotrophomonas sp. NPDC077421
TCGGAAGTGAAACGCAGCTGCGCCGATGGTAGTGTGGCCTAAGCCATGCGAGAGTAGGTCATCGCCAGGGTTTACACCCCAAAAACCCCGCTGCTCACGCAGTGGGGTTTTTTCTTTGTGCGTTACCTGCGGCGGTGATGCATCGCTCCCCTATGGTGGACATGACCGTACGCCGCTGATCCACATTCGAACGCGGCACCCCCGGATCGCGGCCCAGGTGCTGCACGCGGTGATGGACGGTGCAACCTGTGGTCGGCACCTGCCGTACGCCGGTCCACATCGGGATGCAGTACCGGATCCCAGCCCATGCGCTCAGATCCCAGGTCGACACCGGCCGCTGGTGGGGCGACGGCGCGCAGCGGCGGGCGCAACGTGCGGTGGTGCACGGTGCGACCCGTGGTCGGCACCTACCGGACGCCGGTCCACATCGGGACGCAGTACCCCCGATCGCGGCCCATGCGCTCAGATCCCAGGTCGCCACCGGCCGCTGGTGGGGCGACGGCGTGCAGCGGCGGGCGCTGCGTGCGGTGACGGACCGTGCCCACCGGCGGTCGGCACCTGCTGGACATCAAGGGGGCGCTCAACGCTCGCCCTCGCCCCAAAAAAAACGGCGCCCGTGGCGCCGTTTCCTTGTCTCATCGCAGTGCGCGGTTCACGCCGCGCTGCGCATTCCCTGCGGTGCGGTGTCGGTCTGCGCCTGGTGGCGGAACACGGCAACCGCGTCGGTCAGTTCCCGGGCCTGGCTCTCCAGCAGACGCGCTGCAGCGCTGGCTTCTTCGACGAGCGCGGCGTTCTGCTGGGTGGCGTCGTCCATCTGGGCGACGGTCTGGTTGACCTGGTCGATGCCGGCGGCCTGTTCCTGCGATGCCGAGGAGATTTCGACCATGATGCCGCTCACTCCGCCCACGCTGCTGACGATTTCCTGCATGGTCCGGCCGGCGTCCTGCACGAGGCGGGCGCCGTCGGCAACATGGGTGGCGGCGTCCTCGATCAGGTGCTTGATCTCCTTGGCCGCATCGGCCGAGCGTTGCGCGAGGATGCGCACTTCGCTGGCCACCACCGCGAAGCCGCGGCCCTGCTCGCCGGCGCGGGCGGCTTCAACGCCGGCATTGAGGGCGAGGATGTTGGTCTGGAAGGCGATCCCGTCGATCACGCGGGTGATGTCGGCGATGCGGGTGGACGCGCCCTGGATGGTGTCCATCGTGGTGACCACGCGGCCGACCACGTCGCTGCCACGGCTGGCGACGTCGTGTGCCCCCTGTGCCAACGCGCTGGCCTGGCGGGCGTGCTCGGCATTCTGGCGCACGGTCGAGGTCAGCTCCTCCATCGACGCGGCGGTCTCCTCCAGATGCGCGGCCTGTCGCTCGGTACGCTCGGAGAGATCGCTGTTGCCGCTGGCGATCTCGCTGGCGGCCATCGAGATTGACGCAGTGCACTGCTTGATCCGCTCGACCATTGCGGTGAGCTGGGCGGCGGTCGCGTTGGCATCGCGCTGCATGGCGGCGAACGAACCGTCGAACTCGCCCTGCATGCGCTGGTCCAGGTCGCCTTCGGCAAGCGCGGAGAGCACACGACGGATCTCGCCGACGGTGCCGCCCACGCTGTCGAGCAGGTGGTTGATGCCACCGGTCAGACTGTCGAGGAAGCTGACGCCGCTGTTGCTGGCGGGCAGGCGCTGATCGAGGTCGCCCCTGGTGGCGGCGGCCACGATGCCGGCCACGGCGTTCTCCAGCAGGAGCTCCTGGGTGCGGTCGTGCCATTCCACGGCAAAGCCGAGACGCTGGCCACGTGCGTCGAATACCGGGGTGACAACCTGGGCGAAGTGCACCGGTCCGATCCGCACACGCCCGTGATGGGCCTTGCTGAGGGTGTTGAGGATGCCGCGGATGCGATCGGGGTCAACGTGGAAGCGATGAATGCTGCTGCCGATCAGATGATCGGCGTCGAAATCGGGGAAGGCCTCGCGCAGGCTGCTCTGCTGGTTGCGCAGCAGGGTGACCACGGACTGGTTGACGTAGCGGATCACGTGGTCGTTGTCGGCGATCATCATCGCGGTACGTGACACATCCAGCGCCTGGCGGATCTGCGCGTTCTCGCGGTGTGCGGCATCGTCGCGTGCGCGGTGCCGGGCAAGGTCGTCAGCGGCCCCGGCGGCGCGCCGTGCATCCAGGGCAGCCGCACGGGTCTGTCGGCGCTGGCGCAGCGCCATCGCGCACACCAGGGCCGCGCCGACGGCCGCGGCCAGCGACGGCGCGGGCTGACGGTGCCAGAACGCCATCGCCAGGGCGGTTGCCAGCAGCGCGGCGGCGGCCAGCAGCGCCGCGGTGTCGATGGTGAGGGGAAGCCTGCGCGCACGATCCGGCGGGCGGGAAGGGGTGTTGGGAAGGGCAGACATGACGACTCCGGAATCAGCAGGAAGCAGGGGGCCGCGACGGCGCGTGCGGACAGGCAGACGCCGCGTCGCACACTGCAGGGGCAGGGGACACGGCAATGAAAGCGGGACGATGGGGGACGCAGGGCGCACTCGCGGCGGCGGCGGTGGCGATCACCCCCGTCATGGCCCGGTCCTGTGGGCGATGGCACGGCCAGTACGGCATGGCGATGAGGGTCCTGGAAACCGTGGGTGATGCGCGGCTTCGCGGTGGCGGAGCATGCGACGGCACAGGTGGACTCCTCCCACCTGCCCCTACGGTATCGGTCGATCGCCGGGAAAATTGAGTGCGACACGGTGTCGCAGTACGCCGCCGCATGTGCGCGGCAGCACGTGTCGGGGGTCAGGCGGCCAGGAAGCCGCGGACCACCTCACCGATCTGTCGCGGATGCTCCATGTGCAGGTGGTGGGTACCGGGGAATACCGCGAGGCGGCCATCGCGCAGCAGTGCAATGCGTTGGCTGCGCAGGGGCTCGGGGTAGTAGGACTGCGCCGGCGTGGCGTAGATCACCTGGGTGGGGCATTCAATGGCGGCCAACAGATCGTCGATCTGGGCTTCGCTCAGGCGCATCGCCGTGGGCAGCATCAGGCGGGGATCGCTGCACCAGCTGTAGCCGCCGTCCACGGCCTTGACGCCGCGTTCCACCAGCAGCCGCGCGCAGGGCTCGCTGAGCTGGTTGGTCATCATCCGGGCACGGATGGGCGTACTCAGGTCAGGGAACACGCGCAGGTTCCTGCCCGGCAGGGCGCGGGCGGCACGCACATGGTCGCGCAGGCGCTGCGCGGTCTCATTCTCCGGCCCACGCAGACCGCCGAGCGCTTCGATCGCGACCAGGCGTTCGATCCGCTCGGGCGCGGCGGCCGCGGTGAGGCTGGCGATGCCGGCACCCATCGAATGGCCGATCAGGGAGAAGCGGTCCCAGCCGAGCGCGTCGGCAACATCCAGCACATGGCAGATCGCGCCGGGCGTGTTGTATTGCGTGCCGGGAGGCTGGTGCGCGCTGTGGCCGTGTCCGGGCAGATCGATCGCCACCAGGTCCAGGCCGGGCAGCTCGGCGGCCAGCGGGACGAAGCTGGCCGCGTTGTCGAGCCAGCCATGCAGCGCCAGCACGCGGGCGCCGTGCGGCGCGGACGCGCGCAGGCCCGCCACCGCGCTGCCGGCGACGTCGATCGAGAACGGCTGCAGGCTCATGCCAGTGCGGCGATGCTCAGCCGCGACAACGCCAGGGCGTGCTCGGGCGCATCGTTGAGGCAGGGGATGTAGCGCATGGTGGCGCCGCGCGCCGCAACGGTTTCGGTGAACCCCAGGGCCACTTCCTCCAGTGTTTCCAGGCAATCGGTCGCAAAGCCGGGGCACACCACGTCGATGCGGCGCGTGCCCCGTTCAGCCATCGCCCACAGCGTGGGTTCGGCGTACGGCTGCAGCCACTTCTCGCGGCCGAAGCGCGACTGGTAGGTCAATTGCCAGTCATCGGCACCCAGCTCCAGCGCCTGCGCGATCGCCTGCGCACTGGCTTCGCAGCGCTGCGGGTACGGATCGCCCGCGTCGGCCAGACGCTGCGGGATGCCGTGGAAGGAGAACACCAGCTTCTCGCCGCGGCCGTGCTGCGCCCACCACTGGCGGATGCTGGCGGCGACGGCGGCGACCCAGTCCGGATCGACGGCGTAGTCGCGCACCAGGGTGACGGTCACGCCCGGGTGCCGCGGCTGCCAGTCGCGCACCTGGTCCTCGATCGAGGCGGTGGTGGTGGTCGAATATTGCGGATACAGCGGCAGCACCACGATCCGACGCATGCCCTCGGCGGCCAGCCGGTCCAGCTCGGCCGTCAGCGCCGGTGCGCCATAACGCATCGCGTAGCGCACCCGCAGGTTGGGCATCAATGCCTGCATGGCCTCGGCCAGGCGCCGGGTATGGACCATCAGCGGCGAGCCGTCAGGCAACCAGACCTGGGCGTACTTGGCCGCCGAGCGGCCGCTGCGCAACGGCAGGATGAGCCCGTACAGCAAGGGCTTCCACAGCAACGGCGGGATCGCGACCACGCGCGGATCGCTGAGGAATTCGGCCAGGTAACGACGGACCGCCGGAGCGGTGGGCGTTTCGGGGGTGCCTAGGTTGACCGCCAGCACGGCGGTGTCGGGTGCGTCGAGCATGGGGGCTATTCTCGCAGGTCTACGCGATTGTCGGGGTCGATAGACACTATTGTGCCCATCGAGGGCGTGTATTCTCGACCGGGACGCTCATTGCTGATTCATGGCAAACCTTCTACTTTCAGTTACTTGCTCTATCTTCCTCTGTCCCGACTTCTGGAGCCCACCATGCGCCGCCTGAGCCTAGTACTGCTGATCTCCGCCAGCCTGTTGTCGACCCAGGCACTGGCCGGTCCACAGGAGGACCAGCGTGCGCGCAACGCGGTGCGCGTCCTCAACGAAATCCAGGACATTCCCGAGCAGGGTATTCCCGACAAGCTGCTGGATGAAGGCCGCGCGGTCGTGGTCATTCCCGACACGATCAAGGCCGGTCTGGTCATCGGTGGTCGCCGTGGCCACGGTCTGATGTCGGTGAAGATGCCCGATGGCAGCTGGTCCAACCCGGTGTTCGTCAAGCTCACCGGCGGCAGCATCGGCTTCCAGGCCGGCGTGCAGTCCTCGGACGTGGTGCTGGTGTTCCGCAACGACCGCAGCCTGGACAATCTCGTCAACGGCAAGTTCACCCTGGGCGCCGATGCCGGTGTCGCGGCCGGTCCGGTCGGGCGCAACGCGGCCGCCGCCACCGATGGCCAGCTGAAGGCCGAGATCTGGTCCTGGTCGCGTGCGCGTGGCCTGTTCGCCGGCGTGGCGCTGGATGGCGCCGTGCTGCAGATCGACGATGCCGCCAACCTGGACGCCTACGGCAGCAACACCACCCCGCGCATGGTCTTTGAAGGCCGCGTGGGTGAGCCGCCGTCGATCGACGTGGTGGCCTTCCGTGACCGTCTGGAAGAAGCCACCTATTCAGCCCGCGAGAAGCGCGGCACGGCCGGTGCCGCGCCTGCCCCGGCGCCGCGTTCCGCTGCCCCGGCCGTGGCTGAACGGGCCGCGCCCGCGCCTGCTGCCGGTGCCACCACGGCGCCGCTGCAGGCCGTGCCGGCGCAACCCGCGCCCCAGCAGGGCTTCCAGCCGATCGGCGAAGGCGAAGTCCGGACTGAATCGCTGGACGGCAACTGACTTTCGTCACGCGCGCCGGCTTACCACCGGTGCGCTATGCTCAACCGTCTGATCACTACGTAACGCGAGCAGCTCATGGGCAGTTTCAGCATCTGGCATTGGTTGGTCGTGCTGGTCATCGTTCTGCTGGTGTTCGGCACCAAGAAACTGACCAGCGGCGCCAAGGACCTTGGCAGCGCCGTCAAGGAATTCAAGAAGGGCATGCACGACGACGACAAGCCGGCCGCGCAGCTCGGCGATGCGTCGCGCTCGCAGCAGGACGCGGCCAAGTCGTCGCAGGCCGAGCACGACCGCGACCCGCGCTGATCCCGGGCGGTCGGTGTGTTCGATATCGGTTTCAGTGAACTGCTGGTCATCGCGGTAGTGGCCCTGGTCGTGCTCGGTCCCGAACGCCTGCCCAAGGCCGCGCGCTTTGCCGGGCTGTGGGTGCGGCGTGCGCGCAACCAGTGGGACTCGGTCAAGCAGGAGCTGGAGCGCGAACTGCACGCCGAAGAGATCAAGCGGCAGTTCCACGATGTGCAGGCCTCGGTGCAGGACACCGAAGCGCAACTGCGCGCCAGCGGCGAGGCGGTCCGGCGCGAAGCCGAGCAGCTGCGTGGCCATGCCCGGCAGCAGGGGCAGGCCGTTGCCGATGAGGCCGCCGCACCGTTGATGACCGGGCCGGTACCGGGTTCGCCGGCCAGCATGGCCCAGCACGCGACAGGGCAGGACGTGGACGCCGTTGATCCGGCCGTGGTGACGCACGCGACCCACGATGCGGCCTCGCCCCCGGGCATTGATGGCAGCGCGCCGCGCGCGGACGCGCCTTCGCCGCCGGAGGCACCGCGATGAGCGAGACGAGCTCTCCTGAAAGTTCGCTGGTCGACCACCTGATCGAACTGCGCGCGCGCTTGGTCCGTGCCCTGCTCGGGCTGGGCGTGGTGCTGCTGGGGCTGATGCCCTTCAGCCAGAAGATCTACACGTGGCTGGCCGAACCGCTGATCTCCAAGTTGCCGCTCGGGCAATCGATGATCGCGACCAACCCGGCCGGCGCGTTTTTCGCGCCGCTGAAGCTGACCTTCTTCGTGGCGGTGTTCGTGGCGGTGCCGTGGCTGCTGTACCAGTTGTGGGCCTTCGTGGCGCCGGGCCTGTATGCGCGCGAGAAGCGGCTGGCCGTGCCGTTGCTGGTGTCGTCGGTGCTGCTGTTCTATCTCGGCTGTGCGTTCGCCTATTTCCTGGTGTTGCCGGCGGTCTTCCACTTCCTGACCACCTTCCGGCCGGAGGTCATCGCGATTACCCCGGACGCCAATGCGTACCTGGACTTCGTGCTGGCGATCTTCTTTGCGTTCGGCAGCAGTTTCGAACTGCCGGTGGCGATGGTGATCCTGACGCTGCTGGGCTGGATCAGCCCGCAGCAGTTCAAGGAAGGCCGCGGGTACGCGGTGGTGGGTATCTTCGTGCTGGCCGCGGTGCTGACGCCCCCGGACGTGGTGTCGCAGTTGATGCTGGCCATCCCGATGTGCCTGCTCTATGAGCTGGGCATCCATGCCGCGCGCTGGCTGGTGCCGCGCCCGGCGCCGGGCGCATCGCCGCAGTAGCGACGGCAAGGTTCCTCCCCCACTGCGTGGTGCGCACGCCAGCGCGGCGGTGCCGGGTGACAGGCCCGACAAAAAAACCCCGGCGCAGGCCGGGGTTTTCTGTATCAGGCGGCGAACATGTTGTTCGGGCCCGGCATCGGCGGCGGCTCCGTGCCCTGGCCGAACATCTGCTTCCACGCGGTGTAGATGGCCCCGGCGAACACCGGCATGACCACGCCCATCAGCAGCAGCTGGGCCACGAACAGCGCCAGGAAGGTGCCGCCGATGAGCTGGGCGATCAGCGCCACCAGCATCACCGCGAAGTAGATGGCGAACACGGCCACGAACGAGAGCAGGAAGAACACCAGCATCGCCGGCACGTTGTGCAGGCAGGCGCGCAGGCTCAAGCGCAGCGCCTGCAGGCCGTTGCGGTGTTCGAACATGACCTGCGGCGGCAGCGTGAACAGGGCCAGTGCCATCGCCAGGAAGGTGGCGACCACCAGGGCCAGCCACAACAGGATGCGGCCGGCCGGCAGGCTGGCGGCCAGCGCCTCGATCTGGGCGGGGTCCGGCTGCGCGCCGGACTGGCTGATCGTGTTGAGCTGCTCCATCACCTCGCTGAGGTGCTGCAGGCCGCTGCTGCCGATCAGCATCAGCAGCAATGCGCCGAGGAACAGGCCGGCCACCAGCTGCGGCAGCAGCGAGGCCAGCAGGTTCAGCGCACGGCCTTCGTACAGGCCCTGCAGCAGGTGCGCCGGCTGCGCGCTGCGGCCAAGGTCGACCTCGCGAACGGCCCACACCAGGCCGCCGAAGAACAGCGGGCCGGCCAGCGCCATGAGCAGCTGTGCCAGCGTGCTCAGCGCCGGGCTGACCACCGCCAGCGACATCACCAGCAGGGCGACCACCGCCCAGATCACGCCGAGCAGGCCAAGGGCCAGCGGCGCTCTGCGCAGCAGGGAGAAACCGGACAGCAGCCATTCCGCGCCGGCAGAGGCCGGCAGCTTGCGAATCTCGCTCATACCATTCCGAAAACTGGGGGGAGGGGCGCGGGCGCCCGGTGAATCCCGATTATCCCTGTTTTCCGCGCGCGTGACCTGAAGCCCGCGCAGGCATGATGCCGGGACGCGAGCAGCTCAGGCCAGGCGTGCCTGGCGGACGAAGCGGCGCAGCAGCTGGCGGGCCAGCGGCGCGGCGCTGACCGCGCGGGCGACGCTGCGCGCGCAGCCGCCGTGCTGGCGGATGCACTCGGCACGGGCGCGCACGTAGCCGCGCATGTGGTGGGTGGCGAACTCCGGATGGAACTGCACGCCCCACGCCTGCCGGCCCCAGCGGAAGGCATGGCAGTTGTCCTGCGCCGACCGGGCCAGCACCGCTGCGCCGTCGGGAACGCGCAGTACCGTCTGCAGATGGGTGGCGTGGGCCGGGAAGCGGGTGGGCAGGCCGGCGAACAGCGGATCGCTGTCGGCGGTGGGGTCCAGCGCCAGCTCGATCGTGCCCGACTCGCGCCCGGCCGGGTTGTAGGCCACCTCGCCGCCCAGCGCATGGGCCAGCAGCTGGTGGCCGTAGCAGATGCCGAACACCGGGCGCCCGGCGTGGACGGCGGTGCGCAGCCAGTCGGCGCTGCGTTCGCTCCAGTCGGCATGGTCGGTGACGTACGCGGCCGACCCGGTGACGATCACCCCGGCGAACTGCTGGTGCGCCGGCAGCGCCTCGCCATGCTCGACGTCCACGACCACGGTCTCGTCGGCGTCCAGCCCGGCGGCGACGCGGATCCAGTGCGGAAAGCGCCCGTAGCGTCGCAGCGAGGCGACGGGCTGGCCGGTTTCAATGATCAGGAAGGGGGCTGGATTCATCCGGGGGTGGCAGTACGGACAGGACTTCCTCGATTGTAGTCAGCCCTGCCGCCACCTTTTCAAGCCCCGCGCGGCGCAGGGTTCGCACGCCTTCAGCACGCGCGGCGCGGTTGAAAGCGGCCATATCCATGTCCGCGCGGATCATCCTGCGCAGCCGCGAACCCAATGGCAGCAGCTCATACAGGCCGACGCGGCCGAGGTAACCGGTGCGGCGGCACTCGATGCAACCTACCGGTGCATATGGCGTGGGGGTCTGAGGTAATGCTTCATCGGCATCAGCCAGCACGGCCCATTGCTCGGCGCCGAGGACGTGCGGCACCTTGCAGCTGGGGCACAGCGTGCGCACCAGGCGCTGGGCGAGGATGCCGTTGACGGTGGAGGCCAGCAGGTAGTGCGGCACGCCCAGATCGAGCAGGCGCGTGATGGCCGAGGCGGCGTCGTTGGTGTGCAGCGTGGACAGCACCAGGTGGCCGGTGAGCGAGGCCTGGACGGCCATCTGCGCGGTCTCCAGATCGCGGATCTCGCCGATCATGATGATGTCCGGGTCCTGCCGCAGCAGGGTGCGCACGCCGCTGGCGAAGTCCAGGTCGATGTTGGTCTGCACCTGCATCTGGTTGAACTCGGGAGCGATCATCTCGATCGGGTCTTCCACCGTGCAGACGTTGACGTCCGGCGTGGCCAGCCGCTTGAGCGTGGAGTACAGGGTGGTGGTCTTGCCCGAGCCGGTGGGGCCGGTGACCAGCACGATCCCGTGCGGGCGCTCGACCAGGGCGGTCCAGCCGGCGGCCTCCTGCGGGCTGAAGCCGAGCTGGTCGATGCTCTTGAAGGCCGCATCGGGATCGAAGATGCGCATCACACACTTCTCGCCGAACGCGGTGGGCATGGTCGACAGGCGCATTTCCACTTCGCGTCCGCCTGGCGACCGCGTCTTGATGCGCCCGTCCTGGGGGCGGCGGCGCTCGGCCAGGTCCATGCGACCGAGGACCTTGATACGGCTGACCACGGCGGTCATCACCGCCGGCGGCACCTCGAACACCTTGTGCAGCACGCCATCGATGCGGAAGCGCATGCGCCCCATGTCGCGGCGCGGTTCCAGGTGGATGTCCGAGGCGCGCTGTTCGTAGGCGTACTGCAGCAGCCAGTCGACGATGTGCACGATGTGCTGGTCGTCGGCATTGACGTCGCCGGCACGGCCCAGCTCCACCAACTGCTCGAAGCTGGGCAGGGTGCCGCTGGACTCGCCGCGGACATCGCCGCGCGCGCCGCGCACCGAGCGGGTCACGCCGTAGAACTCCATCGTGTAGCGGTGCAGGTCCAGCGGGTTGACCATCGCCAGCTCGATCCGGCGCCGGGTGAGGTGCTGGAGGTCGCGCAGCCATTCCTGCGCCAGTGGCTCACTGGTGGCCACCAGCACCCGTTCGGTGTCCACCGCCAGCGGCAGGAAGCGGTGCCGGCGTGCGTAGGCATGGGAGACCAGGGCGGTCACCGAGGACACATCGACCCGGGTCGGATCGACCCGCAGGTAGCGCGTGCCGGTGCGCGTGGCCAGCCATTCGGTGAGGCGCTCCAGGCCCAGCTCGCCGCCGCCGGCCGCGGCCAGCTTGAGATTGGCCAGCAGCACCAGCGGATGGACTTCACTGGCATTGCGTGCCCCCTGGGCGGAGAAGCGGATGCGCTCCAGATCGCTGTCGGCCACCAGGCCGTCGGCGACCAGTGCCGCGGCAACCTGGTCGAAGCCAAGCCGGCCCGGCAGCAGCGGGGCGGTGGCGTCCGGGCCGGGGACGAATGAAACCGGTGGGCGCTGATCCACTGCCGAGGTCCTTATGGCGTGCGGTGCACGCGGTGATGGGGTGGCCGGTATCCCCCGGACCGGTCCATGAACGCGCCAACGCGGTCTGTGCCGCCGGCCGGACGTGCCGGCCGGTCCGGCCCGATGGCGTGCCGGGGCGGTGTCCGCGTGGTCGTCGCTATACTAGCGCACCCCTCCTGCAGGCAAGAATCCGCCGCATGTCCGCGACTTCCAACGTTCCGATCACTTTCCAGGGCCTGATCCAGACCCTCAACCAGTATTGGGCGCAGCAGGGCTGCGTGCTGATCCAGCCGCTGGACCTGGAGGTCGGTGCCGGCACCTTCCACCCGGCCACGTTCCTGCGCTCGATCGGTCCGGAAAGCTGGAATGCCGCGTACGTGCAGCCTTCGCGCCGTCCCACCGACGGCCGCTACGGCGAGAACCCCAACCGCCTGCAGCGCTACTACCAGTACCAGGTGGCGATGAAGCCGAGCCCGGACAACATCCAGCAGCTGTACCTTGATTCGCTCAAGGCGCTGGGCATCGATCCGCTGGTGCACGACCTGCGGTTTGTCGAGGACAACTGGGAATCGCCGACCCTCGGTGCCTGGGGCCTGGGCTGGGAAGTCTGGCTCAACGGCATGGAAGTCACCCAGTTCACCTACTTCCAGCAGGCCGGTGGCCTGGAGTGCAAGCCGGTGCTCGGCGAGATCACCTACGGCCTCGAGCGCCTGTGCATGTACCTGCAGAACTGCGACAACGTCTACGACCTGGTGTGGACCTACGGCCCGGATGGCACGCCGGTGACCTACGGTGATGTGTACCTGCAGAACGAGATCGAGCAGAGCACCTACAACTTCGAGTACGCCGACGTGGAGGAGATGTTCCATCGCTTCGACGCCTGCGAGAAGGAAGCGCAGACGCTGGTCGAGGTTGGCCTGCCGCTGCCGGCCTATGAGCAGGTGTGCAAGGCCAGCCATGCCTTCAACCTGCTGGATGCACGCCGTGCGATCAGCGTGACCGAGCGCCAGCGCTACATCCTGCGCGTGCGCGCGCTGGCCCAGGCCGTGGCCAGGCTGTACGAGGCCAAGCGCCTCGAAGCCGTGGCTGCCAAGGAGGTGCAGGCATGAGCACGATGCTGCCGCTGCTGATCGAACTGGGTACCGAAGAGCTGCCGGTCAAGGCGCTGCCGGGTCTGGCCCAGGCTTTCTTCGAGGGTGTTGTGGACGGCCTGACCAGGCGCGGCGTCGCCGTCGAGCGTGGCGATGCCAAGCCGCTGTCGACCCCGCGCCGCCTGGCGGTGCTGCTGCCCGGCGTGGCCGTGGAGCAGCCCGAACAGCACAGTGAAGTGCTTGGCCCGTATCTGAACATCGCGCTGGATGCCGACGGCCAGCCGACCAAGGCACTGCAGGGCTTCGCCGCCAAGGCCGGGATCGACTGGACCGCGCTGGAGCGCACCAGCGATGCCAAGGGCGAGCGCTTCGTGCACCGCTCCACCACCCCGGGCGCGCGCACCGCCACGCTGTTGCCGGAGATTCTGCGCGAGGCGATCGCGGCGATGCCGATTCCCAAGCCGATGCGCTGGGGCAGCCACGCCTACGGCTTCGCCCGCCCGGTGCATTGGCTGGTGCTGCTGCACGGCGGCGACATCGTCGAGGCCGAGGTGCTCGGCCTGAAGGCCGACCGCATGAGCCGCGGCCACCGTTTCATGCACGACAAGACCGTGTGGCTGACGTCGCCGGACGACTACGTCGGCTCGCTGCAGGCGGCCTTCGTGCTGGTCGACCCCGACGCGCGCCGTACCCGCATCGTCGAGGCGGTCAATGCCGCCGCGACGCAGGCCGGTGGCCAGGCGCGGATCACAGACGACAACCTGGAGCAGGTGGTCAACCTGGTCGAATGGCCGGCGGCGGTGCTGTGCAGTTTCGAGCGCGAATTCCTGGCGGTGCCGCAGGAAGCGCTGATCGAAACGATGGAGATCAATCAGAAGTTCTTCCCGGTGCTCGATGCCGGCGGCAGGCTGACCGAGAAATTCATCGGCATCGCCAATATCGAGTCCAGGGACGTGGCCGAAGTGGCCAAGGGCTACGAGCGGGTGATCCGCCCGCGCTTCTCCGATGCCAAGTTCTTCTTCGATGAAGACCTCAAGCAGGGCCTGACGTCGATGGGCGAGGGCCTGAAGACGGTGACCTACCAGGCCAGGCTGGGCTCGGTGGCCGACAAGGTGCTGCGCGTGGTCGCGCTGGCCGAGGCGATCGCGCCGCAGGTGGGCGTGGATCCGGTGCTGGCCAAACGCGCTGCGGTGCTGGCCAAGAACGACCTGCAGTCGCGCATGGTCAACGAATTCCCCGAGCTGCAGGGCATCGCCGGCCGCCACTATGCGCTGGCCGGCGGTGAGTCGCCGGAGGTGGCGCTGGCCATCGACGAGGCCTACCAGCCGCGCTTCGGTGGCGACGATATCGCGCTGTCGCCGCTGGGCAAGGTGCTGGCGATTGCCGAGCGTGCCGACACCCTGGCGGGTGGTTTCGCCGCCGGCCTGAAGCCGACCGGCAACAAGGATCCGTTCGCCCTGCGCCGCAACGCGCTGGGGCTGGCGCGGACGGTGATCGAGAGCGGGTTCGACCTGGATCTGAACGCTTTGCTGCAGCGTGCACTGGACGGTGTCAATCACTCGATCAGCGTCGGCACCGCGCTCAGGACGGCGCGTGCAAACCAGACGGCCGAGCAGGAAGGCATCCGCACCGTGGGCGCCAGCAAGCCGTCTGAAGAGGTTGACGCGCGGCAGTTGGTGTCGGACCTGCACCTGTTCATCCTCGACCGCCTGAAGGGCTACTACGCCGACAAGGGCGTGCCGGCCACGCACTTCAACGCGGTGGCCGACCTGAAGCCGGCCTCGCTGTACGACTTCGACCGCCGCATCGATGCCATCGGCACGTTCGCCGCGCTGCCGGAAGCCGAGGCGCTGGCCGCCGCCAACAAGCGCATCCGCAACATCCTGCGCAAGGCCGAGGGCGACATCCCGGGCATGGTCGACCGCGCGCTGCTGGCCGAACCGGCCGAGAGCGCACTGGCCGAAGCGGTGGAAGCGGCCATCGAGGAAACCAACGCCAGCCTGCACCAGAAGGACTATGTCAGCGTGCTCAACCGCCTGGCCCGCCTGCGTCCGCAGGTGGATGCGTTCTTCGATGCGGTGATGGTCAACGCCGAGGACCCCGCGCTGCGTGCCAACCGCCTGGCCCTGCTCAAGCGTCTGGGCGATCGCCTGGGCAGCGTGGCGGCGATCGAGCACCTGTCCAGCTGAGGCCACGGGGCATTGCGCCCCGCAGCCATCCCGAAGGCGCGACGGCTCCTGCTGTTCGCGCCTTCGTCGTGTGTGGCGGACGGGCGCGTGCGGTCGCGGACGCTTCTGTCCGAGGACGTGCAGGTATCGATCCTGCGGTGCATGACAAAGGCGACTTTCTGCGTGACTTTAACGGGTCCTTCACCGTCGTTCTGAAACACCCCCGCCGATTTCGCATGCCCGCGATGGCCCGTTATGCTGTCCGCATGCAGCCAACGAAAATCGCTCTGCCACTGATGTTCCTGACGCTGGCCACCGCCTCGGTGGCACACGCGCGCGGGACCATCCAGAAAGTGGACATCAAGGGACTGGACAAGGGCGACGACGCCGAGATGATCGAGAACATCGAGGTCTCGCTGTCCCTGTACGACACCATCGGCAAGGTCCAGGGCGAGTCGCGCCTGGAGTACCTGCTGTCCCAGGCCGAGCGCCAGACCCGCGAAGCGCTGGAGCCGTTCGGCTACTACAACCCGGTGATCAAGGTCGATAGCCCGCGCGAGGGCGAAACCCTGCGGGTGGTGATCCACGTGGACAAGGGGCCGCCGACCCTGGTGCGGCGCGAGCACATCGACATCACCGGACCGGCGCAGTACGACCAGTACCTGCAGGAAGACCTGGAGAAGTTCAAGCCACGCAAGGGCCAGCGTTTCGAGCACACCACCTACGAGGCCAGCAAGATCGTCGTGACCCGCCGCCTGGCCGAGCGCGGCTACTTCGATGCGGACTACACCCAGCGCCAGGTGCAGATCACCCGCGCCGAGAACGCGGCCGACATCGACCTGACCTGGGACAGCGGCCGCCGCTACAACATGGGCGACATCCGGTTCCACCAGGACTACTTCGTCGACAAGCTGTTCGATCCGCTGGTGTACTGGGACAAGGGCAGCTACTTCCATGAAGGCAAACTGGACCGGCTGCGCGAGTCGCTGACCAAGCTGGACTACTTCAGCGTGATCGACATCCAGCCGCGCCCGGACCAGGCCGACGGGAACGGGGATGTGCCGGTGGACGTCAACCTGACCCGGGCCAAGCGCACCATCTACACCGCCGGCCTGAGCTACGGCAGTGAGAGCGGTGCCGGTGTGCGCGGTGGCGTCGAGCGGCGTTTCCTCAACAACCGCGGCCACAAGATGAACACCCAGCTGGACTATGCGCAGAAGCGCAAGAGCCTGCTGACCAGCTACCGCATTCCCGCGTTCAACTGGCTTGACGGCTGGTATGCCTTCACCGCCAGCGCCTACGACGAGCAGACCGATTACATCGACCTGCGCAACTTCAAGCTGAGCGCCGGACGCAGCGGTGAAATCAACGAACACTGGACTGCGATCGCCTCGGTCAACGCGCTGCGCGAGCGCTGGCGGTACGCGTCGGGTACCGAGTTCACCGATGCGGTCTACAACACCTCCACCCTGGTGTATCCGCAGCTGGTGGCCGACTACGTCAATGTGGACGATGAACTGTTCCCGCGCCGGGGCATCAGCGGCAGCGCGACCCTGCGCGGCGGCATCGAGGGCGCCGGCTCGGACACCAGTTTCGTGCAGGCCAATGTCCGGCTGCGCTGGTACGTGCCGCTCGGTGACAGCGACCGCCTGATCCTGCGCGGCGAAGGTGGCACCACCTGGACCAGTGACCTGGTGGCCATGCCGCCGAGCCTGCGCTTCTTTGCCGGTGGCGACCGCAGCATCCGCGGCTACGCCTTCCGTGAAGTGGGCCCGCGCACGCCGGCCCCGGACAAGTACGCGCTGGGCGCGAAGAACCTGGTGATCGGCTCGGCCGAGTACGAGCATTACTTCAAAGGTGGGCCGTGGGGGGCGGCCGTGTTCGTCGACACCGGCAGCGCGTTCGACAACACCATCGATCTGCATACCGGCGTGGGCTTCGGCGTGCGCTGGAAATCACCGGTGGGGCCGGTGCGCGTGGACATCGCGCACGGCCTGAACAACCCCGATTCGCAGTTCCAGCTGTATCTGAACATCGGAGCGGACCTGTGAGCACGCCGACGCCTTCCGCGCCCACCACGCCACCGCCGCGGGTGCGTTTCTACCGCAAGCGCCGGTTCTGGGCCTGGTCCGGGTTCACCGTACTGGGTCTGGTGCTGCTGGCCCTGCTGCTGCTGTATTGGCTGCTGCAGACCGTGGCCGGCCGCGACGTGCTGCTGGCCCAGGTGAAGGCGCGGCTGCCGGTGGGGGCCTCGCTGACCTGGAGCAGGGTCGAAGGCCCGGTCGCCGGACCGCTGGTGCTGCACGATCTGGTGTTCCGCTACGACGACATCCATTTCACCGCCGAGCGCGCCTACCTGGACCCGGACATCCGGCCGCTGCTGGGGCGCAAACTCCAGCTGGACGCGCTGCAGATCAAGAACGCCACGCTGAACCTGGCCAAGAGCGACGAGCCGTTCGAGCTGCCGTCGTGGCCGGGCTCGCTGCCGCAGATCGAGATGCCGCTGGCGATGCAGGCCGACACGATCATCATCGACGGGTTCCGCATCACCCAGGCGCAGCAGCCGCTGATCGATATCGCCAAGGTGCGCGGCGGAATCGAAATCGCCAACGGTGAGTTCCGCGCCACCCAACTGAAGGTGGACAGCGACATGGGCGATTTCCGTGTCGATGGCCATTACCTGCCGCGCAGCGACTACGACACCGACATCACCATCGGCGCGCTGATGCCGGCGCCGCGCGGGCGTACGCCGGCGCGTCTGGGGCTGGTGGCGCGGGGCGACCTGGGGCATATGGAAGTGGCCATCGCCGGCAACGCGCCGGCACCGCTGCAGGCCAGCCTGGTGTTCGATGGCCGCACCGACCCGGTGTGGAAGGCCAGCGCACGCAGCCGCGAGCTGGACCTGGCGCTGCTGGTGCCGGGCATGGACGCCAGCGCCAGCACACCGATGGCGCTGGACGTGCAGGCCGACGGCAAGGGCGGCCAGGCCAATCTGCGCGGCACCTTCAAGCAGGGCGACATCGCGCTGGAACTGGCCCCGTCCAAGGTCGGCCTGGCCGATCAGGTGCTGACCGTGGCACCGCTGCAGCTCAAGGGCTTCGGCGGCCAGGCACGGCTGGAAGGCACCGCCGATTTCACCGACAGGGAGAACGCCAGCCTGCGCTTCTCGATCGTCGCCAATGACCTGACCTTCGTACCGGCCGCGGACCCGTCCGCACCGGATGCGGCAGCCCCGGTACCGGTGACGCTGACCGAGGCGCGGATGGGCCTTGCCGGCACGCTGAAGGCATGGGCGGCGGTAGGCAAGGCCTCGGTGGAACGCGAGAAGCAGAACGCCGACCTGCAGTTCGACATACGCGGCAACGACCAGGCCGCGCTGATCAAACAGCTGCAGGCCAGCACCCCGGGCGGCGCGCTGGATGTCACCGGCCGCGTGGCCTGGGCACCGCAGCTGGACTGGGATGCCGCTGTGAAGCTCGCCGATTTCGACCCGGGGTACTTCGTGCCCGGTTGGGACGGTCGCCTGTCCGGTGCGCTGGCGTCCAAGGGGCGCCAGGTGCCGCCGCCGGCCAACAGCCCCGCCGGTACCCCCGGCAGCTACGAAGCCACCGTGGACGTGCCGGGCATCAAGGGCACGCTGCGCAAGCGCGCGCTGGATGCCAAAGGGCAGTTCGCGCTGCGCGGTACACAGGGCGAAGGCAACGTGGCGCTGGCGCTGGGCAACAGCCGCCTCACCGCCAAGGGCTCGGTCGGCGATCGTCTGGATATCGACGCGCGGCTGGAACCGGTACAGCTTGACGACCTGCTGCCGGGCAGCAGCGGCAGCCTGCGTGGCCATGTGCTGGTGAAGGGGCCGCGCACCGCGCCGGACATCAGCGCCGACCTGGTCGGCAGCGGGCTGCGCTGGGACGACTGGAGCGCCGAGGCGATCAGCATCAAGGGACGCCTGCCGTGGCAGGGCGACAGCGGCACGTTGGCGGTGCAGGGCAGCAAGGTGCAGGTGGGCATGCTGCTGGACACGCTGAACGTGGATGCGCGCGGCAGTCTCTCCAACCTGCGTGTGGACGCGCAGACCCGCAATGAACTGGGCGCGGTGGCGCTGCAGGGCGGGGTACGCCAGCAGGGCCAGACCTGGCGCGGCGATCTGTCCTCGCTGCGCATCGCGCCGGTCAAGGGCGATGCCTGGACTCTGCGCGGTCCGTCCACCTTCAGCGTGCAGGGCAGTGCGTTCACCCTCAGCGACACCTGCCTGGGCGCGGCCACCGGCGGCGCCTTGTGCGCCAGCGCCAACTGGCCACGCGACGGCCTGCAGGTGCGCGGCGATGCGCTGCCGCTGGCCCTGGTGCAGCCGTGGCTGCCGCCGCAGTCGGGGCGCCGCATCTACCTGCGCGGCGAACTGACCCTGGATGCCAGCATCCGGCCACGTGGCAACGCCTGGGAAGGTGCGGTCAAGGTCGCGTCGCTGGAAGGCGGCATCCGTCTGGGCGACAACGCCCGTGGCGAACTGGTGCGTTACGACCAGTTCTCGGTCAACGTGGACATGACGCCCGCGCAGATCAACGCCAAGCTGGGTGTGGGCTTCCAGGGCAACGGCTTCGTGGATGCCAAGGTGCAGACCGGCTGGGATGCCGGTGCGCCGCTCAACGGCGAGCTGTACCTCAACATGTCGCGTCTGTACTGGCTGGAGCTGTTCTCGCCGGACATCGTGCGCCCCACCGGGCTGATCGAAGGCCACGTCAGCCTGCGCGGGACGCGCGGCACGCCGTCGCTGGGGGGCGAGGCTACGCTGAGCAACTTCAATGGCGAGTTCCCTGCGCTCGGCCTGACGTTCGCCGAGGGCAAGGGCAGCTTCACCGCCCAGCCGGACGGCTCGGCCAAGATCACCGCGCAGGCCAATTCGGGCAAGGGCACCCTGTACGTGGACGGTGGGCTGTCGTGGTTCGGCGATGCCCAGCCACTGCAGCTGCACATTCACGGCGAGAACGTGCTGCTGGCCAATACCCCCGAGCTGCGCGTGGTGGCCAACCCGGACCTCGACTTCACCCTGGCCGGTACCGCCATGCAGCTGCGCGGCAGCGTGCATGTGCCCGAGGCCGACCTGGATCTGGAACGCCTGGATCGCGGCACCTCGGTGTCGGAGGACGTGGTGGTGCTGGATCCGGTCGATCCGGAGGAAACGCCGACCTCGCCGCTGGATATGGACCTGACCGTCAGCCTGGGCGACAAGGTCAAGATGAGCGGGTTCGGGCTGAAGGGCGCGCTCGGCGGCAAGATGCAGGTGTGGTCGCGTCCCGGCCGCGAGATGACGGCCAACGGTGGGCTGGAAGTGAGTGGCCGGTACAAGGCCTACGGCCAGGACCTGACCATCACCCGCGGCAATCTGAACTGGAACTACAACGCGGTCTCCGACCCGCGCATCAACATCCGCGCCGAGCGCCGGGTGGGCGATGTCACCGCCGGCATCGACGTCACCGGCCGCGCGCAGTCGCCGCGCGTGGATGTGTGGTCGGAACCGGCGATGTCGCAGTCCGAAGCGCTGGCCTACCTGGTGCTGGGTCGCAGCCTCACCGGTGCCAGCAGCGACCAGGCCCAGCAGGTCAACGCGGCCTCGGCGGCGTTGTCGGCCGGCAGCGGCCTGCTGGCCGCGCAGCTGGGCGCCAAGCTCGGCCTGGACGATGCCGGGGTGAGCCAGTCGCGCGCGCTGGGCGGTTCAGTGATCGGCGTGGGCAAGTACATCTCGCCCAAGCTGTACATCGGCTACGGCGTGTCGCTGGTGGGCAGCGGTTCGGTGCTGACGCTGAAGTACCTGCTGCGTCGCGGCTTCGATCTGGAACTGGAATCGAGCACCGTGGAAAACCGCGGCTCGCTGAACTGGCGCCGGGAAAAATAGGGGTCGTGCCGCGCGCTGCGCGGCGCGACCCAACCATCGGCCGTTGCCCCGGCCCGGCGCAGCGGCTATGGTCCCGGGCTGTTCTGACGTACCGGATGTGTCCATGTCGCCACGCAAGCCTCTTACCGCCGCCCTGGCCCTCGGCCTGACCCTCGCCGCCGGCGCCCATGCCGATGAAGGCATGTGGATGCCGACCCAGCTGCCGGATCTGGCCAAACCGCTGAAGGCGGCCGGCTTCAAGGGCAATCCGGCCGACCTGGCCAACGTCACCGCGCCGCCGTTGAGTGCGGTGGTGCGTGCCGGCGGGGGTACCGGTTCGTTCGTGTCCGGCGACGGTCTGCTGCTCACCAATCACCATGTCGCGATGGGCGTGATCCAGTACAACAGCTCCCCCGAGCACAACCTGATCAACGACGGCTTCATCGCCAAGGGGCGCAGCGACGAGCGTCCGGCCAACCCGGACTTCCGGGTGCTGGTCACCACCGGCTTCGACAAGGTCACCGACGAGGTGCTGCGCGAGGCGCGCGGCAAGACCGGCCGGGCCTACTTCGATGCCGTGGACCGCGCCACCAAGCGCCTGGTGGCCGAGTGCGAGCAGGCCGGCAACGTGCGCTGCAGCGTGGCCGACATGTACTACGGCACCGACTTCTACCGCATCCGCCAGCTCGAACTGAGCGACGTGCGCCTGGTCTACGCGCCGCCGCGCGCGATCGGCAACTACGGCGATGAGATCGACAACTTCATGTGGCCGCGCCACACCGGCGACTTCACCCTGCTGCGCGCGTACGTGGGCAAGGACGGCAAGCCGGCGCCGTACAGCGTGGACAACGTGCCGTACCAGCCGCCGGCGCACCTGAAAATGGCGATCGACGGCCCGAAGACCGGTGACTACGCAATGCTGGCCGGCTATCCGGGCATTACCTACCGCCACCGCACGGCGGCCGAGTTCGCCAGCCAGATCGACGCGGTGCTGCCGCGCCGCGTGGCGGTGTACCAGCAGATGATCGACACCATCGAGGCGGCCAGCGCGCAGAATGCGCAGGCGCGTACCCGCTATGCCTCGCAGCTGCAGTCGTTGAAGAACAACCGCAAGCGCGCCGCCGGTGAGCTGGAAGGCCTGCTGCGCAGCGATGCCAAGGCGCAGCGTGCCGCCGACGAGACGGCGATGCTGGCCGCCACCGATGCAACCTACCGCGGCGACATCGATGCGCTGCTGGGCTCGCTGTCGCAGGGCGCCTCGTTCGGCGAGCGCGATCTGCTGCTGGACCTGGTGGCCAGCCAGAGCCAGCTGCTGCGTTCGGCACTGATGCTCGAACGCCTGCGGGTCGAATCGGCCAAGCCCGATGCCGAGCGCGAGAGCGGCTACCAGCAGCGCGACCTGGCGATGATTGAAGGCGTGCTCAAGCAGGTTCAGCGGCGCTACGATCCGGCCGTCGAGAAGGCGCTGCTGACCGCGCTGCTGAGCCGCTACCAGCAGTTGCCGGATGCGCAGCGCGTACCGGAATTCGACGCCGCCTTCGGACGCACCCCGGCGGCGCTGGCCAAGGCGCTGGACGGCCTGTATGCCGGCACCCGGCTCGGTGACGAAGCCGAGCGACTGTCGCGCCTGGCAGCAGCCAAGGACGGCAAAGCGCTGGCACGTGACCCGCTGATCGACCTGGCCGGCCCGCTGGTGGCGGCCCAGCTGCGCCTGGACGACCAGAGCAAGACCCGTGCGGGCGAGCAGCTGCGCCTGCGCCCGGCCTACATGCAGGCGTTGTTCGCGTGGCGTGCCAAGCAGGGCCGCGCGGTGTATCCGGACGCCAACCGCACCCTGCGCATCAGCTACGGCAAGGTCGAGGCGCTGTCGCCGCGTGATGCGGTGCATTTCGATCCGGTGACCACCGTTGCCGGCATCGTGGAGAAGAACACCAACGCCTACCCGTTCGATGCGCCCAAGCCGCTGCTGGCCGCGATCGCCAAGGGCGATTTCGGCAGCACGGCCGATCCGGTGCTGAAAACCCAGACGGTCAACTTCCTGACCAATCTGGATACCACGGGCGGCAATTCGGGCTCGCCGGTGCTCAACGCCCGGGGCGAACTGATCGGCCTGAACTTCGACAGCAATTGGGAGTCGGTCAGCGCCAGCTGGTGGTTCGATCCGCGCTACAAGCGCGCTGTGCACGTGGACATGCGCTACCTGCGCTGGCTGCTGGCCAAGGTCTATCCGGCACCCGAGCTGCTGAAGGAAATGGACGTGCCGGCGGAATGAGGCACCTCGCCGGTCACGATCCCGCGTCGTGACCGGCGACATGTCGGCCGCTACTTTTGTCGCATTTGGCGCGTTTCCAGACGGCAGCTAGACTGCAGGCCGGTGAAGGCAAGGCAAGCGGCCACGTGACGGCAGACCAGGACAACCGCGGCGGCGCACCGCTGCCGGCGGCGCAGAAGGAACTGGACGGGTTGACTGTCTGGGTGGTCGAGGACGACCCGGAACTGCTCGACCTGATGCTCGACGACCTGCAGTGGCGCGGTGCACAGGCCCGTGGACTTGGCAGTGCCGAGGCGCTCTACCGCGCGCTGCTGCACGATCGCTGCGACATCGTCGTGCTCGATGTCGGCCTGCCCGGCGAAGACGGCTATGCGGTGGCCAGCCATCTGCGCCAGGCCGGCGATATCGGCATTGTCATGCTGACCGGTCGCGGCAGTGCGCACGACATGGCGCATGGACTGACCCAGGGAGCCGACGTCTACCTGGTCAAGCCGCTGGATCTGGATGTACTGGCTGCCGGGCTGCTCAGTCTGCGCCGCCGCCTGTCCGCGCCCCGCCCTGTCATGCCGCCGATCATGGACGCGCAGCAGGCCTGGCAACTGTCGTCCGATGGCTGGACGCTGCAGTCGCCGGCCCGGCAGACCCTCGCGTTGACCGCGATGGAGCGGGGCGTGCTGCAGTTGCTGTTCGAGGCGTCCGGTGAGCCGGTTACCCGTGATCGCCTGATCGAGCGCATCACCGACACGCCCTGGGATTTCGATCCGCACCGGCTCGATGTGCTCGTACACCGGCTGCGTGCCCGCGTGCGCAGCGCCACCGGGCTGGAACTGCCCATCCGCGCCCTGCGTGGACAAGGCTATCTGCTGACCGCCTGAGATCGGGCACCCCCGCGTGTGAGGCAGTGTGAGCCAGCGTGAGCGGACGGCACTGACTTGCCGATGGTGCAACAGCACAATGCGCCCCGCTTGAGCGTGCCCATGACGACAGTCGCGCGCGCCCAGGTCGCCGTACGTCACGGGAGCATCGTGCCAGCCTGCGGTCATCGCCGCTTCCGGCCGGGTTCCCTCTGAAAGCAGCAGAGACCGGAACAGGGGAACAACGCATGTCCAGCCATAGCGATCGCGCAGCCATCTGCGCGGCGGTGACGCCGTTCGAGCGCGCAGCCACATCAGCCCGCATGGGCCGCTGGCGCGCCGTCCTGGCGACCCTGATGCTGGCCCTGCCATTGTCTGCGTGGGCGATCGATCTGCAGGTCACCGATTTCTCCGATACCGGCTACGACCCGGTACCGGCTGGCACCACCGTGATCTACAACGTCAAAGTCGAGAACGGCGCCAATGACACCGCTGCCGGCAGCGTGACGCTGATCGACCTCCCGGTCGGCACGGCGCTGGGCAGCCCCGCGCCGGCCGGCTGCAGCGCATCGCCCGGCAGCGCCGGCACCACCCGCGTGGTGTGTACCAACCCGACCCTGAGCGCTTCCGGTGCGCCGTACCAGTTCAAGCTGCCGGTCACCACCGTGCAGACCCAGCCGGCGACGATCACCCTGCATGCGGCCATCGGCTTCGCCGCCGCGTTGCCGCCGGCCACCACGCCGATCGTGGCGCTGCAGGCCAACGATCCGTTCTTCGCCGGTGACACCAACGTCGGCAACAACCGTTCCAACCAGACCACGACCATCCAGGCCGCGGCCGACCTGGAACTGAGCAAGACCGCCAGCCCTGATCCGGTGATCGGCGGCGGCGAGGTGACCTATACCCTCACCGTCAGGAACAACGGCCCCAGCGTCACCACCGGTTTCCGGGTGGTGGACACGCTGCCGCCGAACGTGACGCTGGTCGGCACTCCCAACGGCGCGGACTGGAGCTTCAGCGCGCAGAACGGCACCTACAACGGCACCCTGGCCGTGGGTGCGAGCGCCAGCTACCAGTTCCGCGGCAAGGTCAATGTCGGCACCGGCAACATCGTCAACGCCGCGGTGGTCAACGCCGGGTCCGTGCCCGATGCGGTGCCGGACAACAATGCCGCGCGCGTCACCACGGCGGTCACCGCCGGTGCGGATCTGGCGATGTCCAAGTCGGTATCGCCGGCGCCGGCGGCGGCCGGTTCGGTGGTGACGTACACCCTGACCGCGCGCAATGACGGCCCCAGCGCCGCCACCGGCGTGGTCGTGACCGACGCGATGCCGGAAGGTTTCGTGATCACCGGTGGCGTGGCACCGGCCGGCTGGACCTGCACCAGCAATGCCGGGGCGAGCGTCCGTACCTGCAGCCTGGCCGGCAGCTTCGCGCCGGGTGCGCAGGCGATCATCACCATCACCGCACAGGTGCCTTCGACCGGCACCAACAGCAGTGGGGTGGTCAGCAACACCGCGAACATCAGCGCAACCACGCCGGACCCCGTGCCGGCCAACAACAGTGGCACCGTCGGCCTGACCATCATTCCCGATGGCGCCGACCTGCGCATGAGCAAGTCCCGCTCGCCCTTGCTGGTCCCGGTGTGGAACGGCACCGGTGTGCGCAGCGACAGCATGATGACGTCCACGCTTGGCGTGCAGAACCTGGGGCCACGGGCGGTCACCGGCGACCTGCAGGTGGTGGATACGCTCGCGGCCGGCGAGCAGTGGGTCGATGCCAGCGGGCAGCCGATCCTCCCCGGTACTTCGGTGGTGATCGGGCGCTGGAGCTGCAGCGTCAATCGTGCGTGGGCCGTCGGCCAGGCGCAGACGGTGGCCTGCACCCTGGTCACCGGTTATCCGGTGGCCGTCAATGCCAGCGCGCCCGCTCTGGCGCTGCAGACGCTGGCGCGCACCGCCGGTGCGCTGCGCAATGACGCCTGCACCGGCGGCAGCGGCGGCTCGCTCGAGCCGGTGACCGCCGGCGGCATCAACCGCGATCCGAACGACACCAACGACTGTGCCGGCGGCGAGAGCCGCGCCACCGACGACCGTGCCGATCTGTCGATCACCAAGCAGACCAACGGGCCGGGCGACGCCGACAACATCATCCGCAACAGCGATGATTCGGTGACCTACACGCTGCTGATCCACAATGACGGCGAAGCCACCCCCGGCGTGGTGGTGAACGACCCGATTCCGGGCTTCGTCACCGGCGTGACCACGTTGACCGGCAACGCCAGCCCGGCGGGCTGGAACTGCCGCCTGAGCGGCAGCGCGTGGGTGTGCGATGCCGGAACCAGCGTACTGGGCCGCAACGAGACCGCGACCGTGCGTTTCACCGTCAATCGCGGGCTGTTCGACAGCCAGGGCCAGCCGGCCGGCGTCTGCGGCGGGCAGCCGCTGCTGCCGGGCCGTTTCTGCAACACGGCCGGTGTGCGCATCAATCCGGCCATTCCCGGCGCGCTGGGCGAGATCGACCAGAGCAACAACACCGCCTCGGACTGGGTCCAGATCGATGCGGTGGCCAATGTCGCCACCACCCGCAAGGACATCACCTCGGGCACGCCGGGGCGTGCCGGCGTCAACACCTCGTACCGCATCACCTACCAGAACCGGGGTCCGTCGACGGCGCGTGGCGTGGTCTTCAGCGATCTGTTCACGCTGCCTGCCAACGATGCCGGTTTCGTACTGCTCTCCGCGCTGCGTACCGGTTCGGACGCGGCGAGCAAGGCCTGCACGGTGACCACACATGACCCGTCGATCAGCTCCGCACCGGCGCCCGGTGGCACCTCCTGGTTCAACACCGGCAGTGCGCCGGCCACGTTGCGCCTGACCTGCACGCCGAAGGACATGGCCAACAACTCCACCGAAACGATGACGGTGGAGATCCGCCCGAACGTCAACAGTGGCAACACCGGCCGCCAGTTCACCAATACCGGCAGTTTCCACTTCGACCTCGATGGTGACGGTACGCCGGACCCGTCCAGCGGCACCGACGCCAACGGCCGGACCTACGATTACAACAACCGCACCGACGACGACAGCAAGGACGCGACCTTGCCGTTCGATGCCGGTCGCGTCGATCTGATCGTCAACAAGATCGACCAGAACTTCATCGGCGCGGTGGACCCGCTGGGCTTCGACTCGCGCGCCGGGATGGAGGTCAACAACTACATCTACTACCAGATCAGCGTGCGCAATGCGGGCCCGTCATTGGCCACGCGCGCCATGATCGACGACACCATCACCCCGCCGCCGGGCGCCAGCGTGAGCCTGGTCGGCAGCCGCACCGGCACCGCCGCCGGCCCGCAGGGTGCATTGGAACCGGTCGGCACCCGCTGCTCGGTGGCCGCTGGCAGCACCAATCCCAGCACCGGGCCGCAGACCATTTCCTGCACCCTGCCCAGCGCCGGTGTCACCACCACCGACGAAGGCGTCATCACCAACAACCAGACCAGCTACCTGTACCTGATCTATCAGTACATGACCGCCCCGCCGGCCACCGGCGAAACGCTGAAGAATTCGGTCACCGCGCGCTCGGCCGAAGCCGAGAGCGATACCAGCAACAACACCGCCACCCAGGAAACCAGCATCCGCACGCGCTCGGACCTGTCCATCCGCAAGTCCAGCGTAGTGCTCGCCCCGAGTGCCGATCCCAGCCAGCCCCTGCCGGCGGCGGCGGGCACGGTCAGCCTGCACCAGCCGTTCTGGTTCGTGCTGGACGTGGTCAATTACGGCCCCGGCCACAGTCTGTCGCGCGACCGCACCGGGACCAACCCGCTCAACGGCGACGGCGTGGTTGTCACCGATACCCTGCCGGATGGGCTTGAGGTGCTCGGCGGCGCGGCGGCCATCACCTGGCAGAAGCGCGGTGCCACCGCGGACCCGGGCGTGCAGACCACCGGCCTGGGCAACTGCCTGCTGGTGGGCCGCACCGTCACCTGCCGGATGGGCGATCTGGCGCTGGACGGGCAGGTGCGCGTGCTGATTCCCGCGCGCTGGACCACGCTTCCGGCCAACGGCACCGGCATCAACAGTGCCAAGGCCACCAGCGACCAGCTCGATCCGGACCCGGGCAACAACGACGACACCACCACCCACACCGTGCTCCGTTCCTCGCTGGCCGGCGTGGTGTTCCAGGACCGCGACCGCGCCGGTGCCAACGGGGGCACCCTGCAAAGCGGCGAGCCGCTGATCTCCGGCGTGCGCGTCCACCTCAGCGGTGAGGATGCCTACGGCAATGCCGTTGCACTCGATGCCACCACCGATGCGCAGGGCGCCTATCGCTTCGAGAACCTGGCCCCGGCAGGCGCCCAGGGGTATACCCTGACCCAGACCCAGCCGCCGACCTACGCCAACGGCCCGGTCGCCCCGCCGTCCAGCGGTCCGCTGGCGCCGTCGGCCGGGGGTGTGTTCGCGGCGGTGACGCCGCCCGGCAGCGCCGACTCGGTCTACACCACCATCGCTCTGGGCGCGGGGGTGGATGCGGTGCGCTACGACTTCCCGGAAGTGCGGCGTCCCTCGCTGTCCGGCTTCGTCTATGTGGACGGCAACTACAGCAACGTGCGCGACGCCGGCGACGCCCCGATCGCCAATGCCACCCTCGAACTGCTCGATGCCACCGGCACTGTCGTGGCCACCCGTACCACCGGCAACGATGGCAGCTACAGCTTCCTGGGGCTGGACCCGCAGATCTACACGCTGCGCGAAGTGCTGCCGGACGGCAGCTACCGCAACCGTCCGAGTGCGATCAATCCTGGCCTGATCGGCGGCGTGGCATGCGCCAGCTGCAGCGTGGCGACCGGTGCCGGCGGCGATGCCGCCAGCACCGATCGCATCGCCGGCATCGATCTGTCCAACGGCGACGATGGCACCGTGTTCAACTTCGGCGAAGACGCGGTCACCGCCATCTCCGGCCATGTCTATCTGGACCGTAATGGCAATGGCGACTTCGACGCCGGCGATGCCGGCGACCGCGGCTCGCAGCCCAACGGCGGCCTGCAGGACGTGACCATCACCCTGACCGGCGCCGGCCCGGACGGCGTCTACGGCACCGCCGACGATCTGCCGCCGGTCAGCGTGCAGACCGACGCGCAGGGCCGTTACACCTTCGACACTCTGGTTGTCGGCCAGCACTACCGCATCACCGAAACGCAGCCGCAGGGGTATGCCAACGCGACGGAGAACCCGGGCAACCGGATCGACATCGCCACGCTGCCGTTGACCGGCTCCAGCGGCAACGATTTCGGCGAGAAGCTCGGTTCCTTGGCCGGCCTTGTCTACGAGGATTTCTCCAACGTGGCCGCCGGCAACAACAACGGCGTCCGCGACAGCGGCGAGAACCCGATCGCCAACGTGATCGTGACCCTCACCGGCACCGACGTGCTCGGCAATCCGGTCAGCCTGACCGCGACCACCGACGCCACGGGCGCCTACCGCTTCAACGATCTGCTGCCGGCACAGGCCGGCACCGGCTACACGCTGACCGAAACCCAGCCGGCCGCGTATCTGGACGGCAAGCACACCGCCGGCACGGCCACCACGCCGGGCAGCACCGCCGTGCCCAACGTGATCTCCGGCATCGGTATCGACGCCGGCCAGGACGCCACCGGTTACCTGTTCGGCGAGCTGGCCAACGCGCCCATCAGTGGCACGGTGTACCTGGACCGCAACGATGACGGCCAGAACAACGCCGGCGACGTCGGCATTCCCGGCGTGCAGGTGGTCATTGTGGGCGCAGGTCCGGACGGTGTGTTCGGCACCGGCGACGACACCAGCGAAACCCTGCTGACCAACGCCGATGGGCATTACAGCTATCCCGGCGCCGTGGCCGGGCAGGACTACCGCATCACCGAGACCCAGCCGACCGGGCTGGCCGAGGGTCGCCAGACCCCCGGCAACGTGATCAACATCGTCAACCTGCCGGTGGCCGGCTCGACCGGCAACGACTTCGGTGAGCGCGCCGGCAGTCTGTCCGGCACCGTGTACCTGGACCGCAACAACAATGGCGTGCAGGATGCCGGCGAACCGGGCCTGCCCAATGTGCAGGTACAGCTGCCGGCCGGCACGGTCGATGCGCTGGGCCAGCCGCTTGCCGCCATCACCACCGATGCCGACGGCCACTACCGCTTCGCCGATCTGCTGGCGGGCACCTATACGGTGACCCAGCAGGTGGCGCAGCCGGTGTTCAATGGCGCCGCCACGATCAACGGCATCACCCGCGCCGGCACCATCGATGGCACCCCGGCCGGTACCGCCACCCCCGTGGCAAGCGTGCCCAGTGCCATCAGCGCGATCATGCTGCCGGCCGGCAAGGCGTCGCTCGCCAACAACTTCGGTGAAGTGCTGGCCGTGTCCGTGTCCGGCACGGTGTTCTTCGACGCCGACAACAACGGCGCGCAGCAGGGTGCGGCCGAAACCGGCATCGAGGGCGTGACCATCGAGCTGACCGGTACCGACGATACCGGCGCCAGCGTGCAGCGCACCGTGCAGACCGATGCGGATGGCCGCTTCGCCTTTGCCGACCTGCGCCCGGGCATCTATACGCTGGTTGAACCGCAGCAGCCCACCGGCACCAGCAACGGCATCACCACTGCCGGCACCATCGATGGCGTCAGCAGCGGGACCGCCACGCCGGTGACCACGGTGCCCAGCCGGATCGGCACGATCGATCTGTCCACGCCGGGCAGCGCCTCGGTGGACAACCTGTTTGGCGAGATTCCGCTCAACAGCGGGATCAGCGGCAAGGTCTGGATCGACCGCAACAACGATGGCGTCGTCGATCCGGGTGAAACCGGCCTGGCCAACGTCGTCATCACCCTGACCGGCACCGACCTGGTCGGCAATACGATCAGCCGCGACACCGTGACCGATGCCGATGGCAACTACAGCTTCGGCGACCTGCCGCCGGGCACCTACACCGTGACCGAACCGGAGCAGCCGACAGGCACCCGCGATGGCCGTACCGTGGCCGGCAGCACCGGTGGCACGGCGACCGCGCCGGGCACGACGCCGTCGACCATCACCGGCCTGGTGCTGGGGGTCAACCAGCAGTCGGTCCAGAACAACTTTGGCGAGATTCCGACCGGCAGCATCGCCGGGCGCGTCTACAACGACAGCAACGACAACGGGCTGGTCGATCCGGGTGAGGGCGGCATCGCCAACGTCACCGTGGTGCTGACCGGCACCGACGATCTGGGCCAGCCGGTCTCGATCACGCTGACCACCGATGCCGACGGTCGCTACCGTTTCGACGGCCTGCGCCCGGGCACCTATACGGTGACCGAGCCGACCCAGCCGCCGCAGACCCTCAATGGCATCACCCGTGCCGGCACCGTGGGTGGCGTGGTCACCGGCGTGGCCAGCGGCCGCGAGACCGTACCGTCGACCATCGGCCAGATCGTGCTGCCGCTGGGCGGCGATTCGCTGGACAACAACTTCGGCGAGATTGGTGATTCACCGGACATGCTGGTCAGCAAGTCGGCCGCCAGCCCGCGCTTCACCGTCAACAACATCGCCGCGTACACCCTCCAGGTGCGCAATGGCGGACAGCAGCCGTCGCGCGGCGAATATGTCGTGCACGACCGCCTGCCTGCCGGCCTGACCCTCGCCGCTGCCCCGACCGGTACCGGTTGGGTCTGCACCGGCGCGGTGGGCGACACGCGCTTCACCTGCCGCAGCCAGCAGGTACTGGCCGCCGGTGCCACCTCGCCGGACACCATCGCGGTGCAGGCGCTGGTCGGTGCCGCCGCCGCCGAGGCCGGCACCGTGCACAACGCCGTGCTGGTTGAGGGCGGTGGCGAAAACGAGTTCCGCGCGCCGACCGCCGCCGAGCGCTCGGCGTTCGATGGCGACGTGACCCAGCTGCCCGCGTGCGTGGAGGCGATCCAGTTCAACGCCTGCCGCGTGCCGAATGCCGTGCAGCTGGCCGCGTCGGTCGGCGGGACCGTGTGGTACGACATCGGCAGCGATGACCAGCTGCTCGACGGGGGCGACCAGCGCCTGCCGTCGTGGGGCGTCGAACTGGTCGATCCGATCACCGGGCAGGTGGTGAAGACCACCACCACCGGTGCCGACGGCAGCTACCGCTTCGCCGATGTGGTGCCGGGCGTGACCTGGAACATCCGCTTCCGCGATCCGACCTCCAACATCCTGTGGCCCAATCCGGTCACCCGCGAGTCCCTGTCCGGGGTCCTGGAAGCCTGCGACGCGGCGACCGCCATCGCGCGCGCCGGGGTCAGTGCCTGCCGGGTCAACGACAATGGCATCAGCCAGCTGGAAGTCGTGCTCCGCCCCGGCCAGCATCTGCCGCAGCAGAGCCTGCCGGTGGACCCGTCGGGCGTGGTCTACGACGCCACCACCCGTGACCCGGTCCCGGGCTCGATCGTGACCCTGAGCCCGGTGGGCGTGTGCACCGGTTACGACCCGCGCACCGCGGTGCTCAATGCCGGCAGCGGTGGCTATCGCCTCGAGGGCAGTGCGATCTCGATGACGGTGGGCAGCGAGGGCTTCTACCAGTTCGCGTTCGGTCCGGCCGCGCCGGCCCGTTGCGAATTCAAGCTCACCGTCACGCCGCCGGGCAGCTACCAGTTCGTGTCCACGTTGATCCCGCCGCAGAGTGGCTCGCTGTCGCCGGCAGGCGGCGCGGGTGCCAACCATGAGGTGCAGCCGAACCGTCTCGCGCCGACCGGTGCGGTCGGCCTGCCGACCCAGTACTACCTGGGCCTGTTCGCCGGCTCGGATACCGCCGCGATCATCAACAACCACCTGCCGCTGGACACTGCGGTGGCAACGGGCCTGGCCATCAGCAAGAACGGCGACCGCCAGACCGCCGAGATCGGCGACACCGTGCAGTACACGATCACCATCCGCCAGACCGCGGGCAGCGCGCTGCGCACGGTCAACGTGATCGATCGTCTGCCGCGCGGCTTCACCTACATCGACGGCACCGCACGTGCCGATGGCCGCGCCGTGACCGATCCCTCCGGCAAGCCGGGCCCGCTGCTGGGCTTCGATGTCGGCCCGATCGCGGTCGGCGGGCAGATCGTCCTGACCTACCGCGTGCGGGTGGGCGTGGGTGCGCAGCAGGGCGACGGCATCAACCGTGCCCAGGCGTTCGGCTGTGCCTTCAGCGGCGGCTGCATCGATACCGGCAGCATCACCCCGCTGCCCGGTGCGCTCCCGTCCAACCGCGCCGAATACCGCGTGCGGGTCACCGGTGGCGTGTTCACCGACCAGGCCTGCGTGCTGGGCAAGGTGTTCATGGACTGCAACAACAACCATGTGCAGGACCGCGAAGAACTGGGCATCCCGGGCGTGCGGCTGTACTTCTCCGACGGCACCTGGGTGATCAGCGACTCCGAAGGCAAGTACAGCTACTGCGGCCTGCCGCCGCAGAGCCACACGCTGAAGGTGGATGCCAGCACGTTGCCGGTCGGCGCGCGCCTGACCACCAGCAGCAACCGCAACCTGGGCGATGCCGACAGCCTGTTCCTGGATCTCAAGAACGGCGAACTGCACCGCGCCGATTTCATCGAGGGCAGCTGTGCCAACCCGGTGCTGGAGCAGGTCAAGGCCCGCCGCACCCAGGGTGAGGTACGTGCGCCGGAGACCGAAACCGGGCAGGCGCCGCTGCGCTTTGACAGCAAACCCGCGCGGGCGCCGCAACAGGCGACCGACTCGGCCAACCAGAGACCGATCGTGCATCCCAGAGCCAACCCGCCCGCTGCCGGCGCTTCGACGGAGGTGCAGCCATGAGCCGCGCCCACCCGTTGTACCGCCTGCCGCGCCTGAGCCTGCTGGCCTGCGCCCTGGCCGCCGTACCTGCGATGGCGCAGAGCGTGGGCAGCGCTGGCCGCTTCACGCCGGTTCTCGGCGATGCCAGCACCCTGTACCCGCGCAGCCCTGCCAGCACCGATGCCGCGCCGCGCGCACTGGACAGCGCCGTGCCCGGTACGCTCGACCGCATCCTGGTCGAGCTGGACCGGGATGGCGTACCGGCCGATGGCCAGAGTGCGGTGCACGTGCGCGTGCAGCTGCTCGATGCCGCCGGCCGCGCGCTGGCCGGCACCACCTACGCCACGATCGAGACCAGCGGTGGCCGCATCCGCCTGCCGGGCTCGCGCACCGACGAACTCGGACCGGGCGCGCTCGACGCCGACAAGGTCACCCCCGGCATCCAGCTGCAGGTAGTGGACGGCGTGGCCGAGTTCGACCTGCTCGCGCCGCACGACCCGCAGGACGTGGTGCTGCGCATCACCGCTGGCGCCGAGACCGCACAGGGCACCATCGGCTTCCTGCCGGAAATGCGTGAGCTGCTGGCAACCGGCCTGATCGAGGGCGTGGTCAACTTCCGCCGGCGCAGCAATGCCGGTCTGATCTCCCCGGTGGAGCACCACGACGCGTTCGACCGCGACATCCGCCGCTGGGAGCGCCAGTTCAACAACGGCAAGGCCAATGCGGCCGCGCGTACCGCGTTCTTCGTCAAGGGGCGCATCAAGGGCGAGTACCTGCTGACCGCCGCCTACGATTCGGACAAGGACACCCGCGGCCGCCTGCTGCGCGATATCCAGCCTGAAGAGTTCTATCCGGTCTATGGCGATTCGTCGCTGCGTGGCTTCGATGCGCGCTCGGCCGAGCGCCTGTACGTGCGCATCGACAACCGGCGCAGCTACCTGCTGTACGGCGACTTCCAGACCGGCGACACCCTTGCCACGGCCACCGGTATCGGTGGCAGCGGCGCGATTCCGCAGCGCAGCCTGGGTACCTACAACCGGACCGCCACCGGCCTGGGCTGGCACTTCGAAAGCGAGCGCGTGCGCAGCAATGTGTTTGCGATGCAGGATTCGCTGCGCCAGGTGATCGAGGAGTTCCGCAGCCAGGGCAGTGGGCCCTACGCACTGCGCAACAACGCCGTGCTGGAAGGCAGCGAACGCGTGGAAGTGATCGTGCGCGACCGCAACCAGCCCACGCGCATCACCTCGGTGCGCTCGCTGGCGCGGCTGGTCGACTACAGCTTCGAGCCGTTCTCCGGCCGCATCCTGCTCAATCAGTTCCTGCCGGCCTTCGACAGCGACCTCAACCCGGTCTCGCTGCGCATCACCTATGAGCTGGACCAGGGCACCGAAAAGTTCTGGGTGGTCGGCGCCGATGCGCAGGTCAAACTGACCGACCAGCTCGAAGTCGGCGCGGCGGCGGTCGAGGACCGCAACCCGTATGCCGAGTTCAAGATGGGCAGCGCCAACGCGAGCTACCGGTTCGGGGCCAACACGCTGCTGGTGGCCGAGTTCGCGCGGACCCGCAGCGAGGTCAACACCAATTCGATCAACCAGATCACCTCGCAGGGCCTGAAGGACATCAGCGGCGAGGTTGAAGGCGATGCCTGGCGTGTGGAGTTCGCGCACCGTGCCGACAAGCTGGACGCGCGCCTGTTTGCCGCCCGCACCGATCCGGCGTTCAACAACCCGGCGGCCCCGCTGTATGGCGGCCGTGGCGAGTACAACGCGCGCGTTGCCTACCGGGTCGGCCCGCGGCTGGAACTGTATGTGGAAGGCCTGCGCAGCGAGGACCGCAATCCGGACGGCGGCAAGCGCGACGCGGGTGGCGCCGGCGTGCGCATCGGCGCCACCGAACGCCTGACCGTGGACCTGGGCGTGCGCAGCATCCGCGAGACCATCGGCGTGACCTCGCCGTGGTCGTCCGGTGTGCCGTTCGGCAATGCCGGCGGCCTGACCGGCGGGTTTGCGACCGGTTCCGGCGGTGGCGCGCTGGGGTACGGGCAGCAGGCGCTGGACCCGCTGACCGGCCTGATGGTCATCAACGGCAGCAGCACCGGCAGCCCGATCACCAGCGACCTGCCGGTGGGCACCGAGCTCGAATCGGACAGTGCGCGGTTTGGCCTGGGCTATCGCCTCAATGACCGCCTCAGCGCGGGCGCGGAAGTGGAGCACAGCGTCAGTGGCGAAGATCGCCGGCGTCTGGCCGCGGGCCTGGACTACCAGGTGTTCGAGCGCAGCCGGGTGTATGGCCGCTACGAGAAGCAGACCGGCCTGACCAGCGCGTACGGCATCACCACCACCGACCGCGAGGCCGACGCACTGGTGTTCGGTATCGACAGCAGCTATCTGCGCGATACCCAGACCTTCAGCGAGTACCGCCTGCGCGATTCGATCAGTGGCCGCGATGTACAGGCTGCCTCGGGCATCCGCAACACCTGGGACATCCGCGAAGGCCTGCGCCTGGCCAGTTCGGCCGAGCACGTCAAGGTGATCGACGGCAGCACCGGTGACAGCACCGGCCTGGCGCTGGCCCTGGACTACAGCGCCAATCCGCTGTGGCGCGGCGCGATCCGGGCCGAGCACCGCATCTCCGAGGACGTGCCCGACACGGCCACCAACGAGGCCTTCAACACCACGCTGCTGCAGTTCATGCTTGCCCGCAAGCTCAGCCGTGACTGGACCCTGCTGGCCCGCAACTACCTGCTCAGCACACGCTACGATGCCCGCGGCGATGTGCTGCAGGACCGCTTCCAGCTCGGCGTCGCCTACCGCGATACCGACCGCAACCGGATCAACGCGCTGGCGCGCTACGAATACAAGCTCGAACGCGATGAAAGCGGCCTGACCCTGTCCGACGGCAACACCGTTGATGGCACCAGCCAGGACGTGCGCACCCGCGCGCACATCGTCTCGGCCCATGCTGACTGGCACCCGTCGCGGCCGTGGTGGCTGACCGGCCGCGTGGCAGGCAAGTGGCAGCAGGACCAGTTCGCCTACACCGACAGTGCGCGCGTCAACAGCCGCTTCCGGGCCGTGTTGCTGTCCGGGCGGGTGGTGTACGACATCACCGAGAACTGGGACATCGGCGTGCTTGCCTCCACCTTCCGCGGGCAGGCCGGCGCCAACCAGTACGCCTACGGCATGGAGGTCGGCCGCCTGCTGCGGCAGAACCTGTGGCTGTCGGCCGGCTACAACTGGACCGGCTTCGACGGCGACCGCGACCTCAACGGGTACGAGTACACCCAGCAGGGCGTGTTCCTGCGCCTGCGCTTCAAGTTCGATGAAGACCTTTTCCGGCCGGACCCCGTCCGCTACCGCGACCCGGCACGCTGAGGATGCCCTGATGACCACTCTTTCCCCGATGAACCGTGCTGTCCCCTCGCTGCTCGCCGCCGCGCTGCTCGCCAGCGTTGTCGCGCCCGCCGGTGCACAGCAGACACAGCTGCTGCCGCAGCAGAAACGCATCACCGACGAGGCGATCCATGCCGACCACGGCGCCTACGAGGCGACCCAGGGCCGGATCCAGGCGCTCAACGATGGGGGCCGCCCGATCCGCGATTACCACCTGTCCAAGGCGCAGTGCTGGCTGGACGTGTCATTCCACGAGTACAGCCGCAACGACCGCAGCGCGTTCCCGCAGCAGGCGCTCACCGAGTCGGAGAAGCTGATCGGGGGCATGGAGCAGGGCGTCTCGCCGCTGCCCACCGACACCCCGCTGGTGAACAAGGCCAAGTACCTGCGCGATGACCTGTGGCAACGCCTGCGGGTGCTGCACGGTGCGCCGGGCTTCAGTTGCGCCCAGCAGCAGGTCGCCTGTGGCGAGGTCGAGCTGGTGCATGCCGGCAACGAGTTCAACCAGCAGCAGTGGCGGCACTCCAAGCCGTACATCCAGATTGCCGAGGAACTGGTCAACGAAGCAGAAGCGCTGGCCCGCCAGTGCGGCGCCGTGCCGGCCATCGCCGCCGCACCGGGGCCGCTGGTCGCCAATGTGCTGTTCGAGTTCGACCGCGATGCGTACCGTGACATCCGCACCTACTCCCTGGAAAGCGTGGACCGCGCGCTGGCCCGGATCGCCGACGAAGGCCTGCAATTGCAGGGCATCACCCTGGTTGGCCATGCCGATCGCATGCAGGGCCGCGGCTTCGACGCCAACCAGTCGCTCTCCGAACGGCGGGCACGCACGGTACGCGAACTGCTGGTCGGCCGCGGCATTGATCCGGCCCGCATCCGCTACGAGTACCGGGGCGATACCCAGCAGGTGCAGCAGTGCGATGGCGTGCGCCCACGCGCGGCGCTGCTGGAATGCCTGCTGCCGAACCGGCGGGTCGAGGTGCGGTTCGAGGTAACGCGCTGACCGGTCGGTCCGGACATCAAGTGCCGGTCTGTACGTCCTGATCCACGGGCGAACGGACCGGCTCCGGGCGCGGCGGAAGCCAGGCCATCGGCCGGCTTCCGGCCAGCGACAGCCAGCCGCAGGTCATGGCCCGTGCGGGGTCGTGCAGCAGGCTGTACAGATCGACGTCGCGGCCGGCGTCCTCGCCCCACAGCATGGCCCAGGCGTTGTGGCCGCTGCGGCGCGCGCTCTGCAGCGCCCGGTCGGCCGCGCGCAGGCTGTCGTCAAGCGCGTCCGGCGCACCGGCGAAGAGGGGCAGGGGTGCCATACCGATGCTGGCGGTCAGGGTCAGGTGCTGGCCGGGGCCCGTGTCCACCACCAGCCGCTCGATCGCCGCGCGCAGATGGCTGGCCAACGCCTGCGCAGCCGGCGCGGCGGTGTCATGCCGCGCAACCAGGAAAGTGGCGCCGCTCCATCGCGCGATCCGGTCATGGCTGTCGCAGTGCTGGCGCAGGCACCGGCCCACCGCGCGCAGCACGGCGTCGCCGGCGGCCTCGCCATGCCGTTCGTTGAGCGCCTTGAACGCATCCAGTTCCACCAGCATCACCACGCTGCGCTGCTCGGTACCGCTCCTGGCCCGGTCCGCGGCGAGCAGGCGCTCGGCTTCCCGGCGGTTGACCAGCCCGGTCACCCTGTCGGTGCTGCTCAGCAGCGTGAGGCGGCGCCGCTGCCGGCGCATGCGCAGCACGATGACGGTGGCGACGGCCACCACCACCAGCAGCGCCACCAGCGCGCTGTTGCGCAGCACGCGCACGCGGCCCAGGTCCTGCATTGCATTGACCTCGGCCGGGTCGATGCTGCGCTCCGCGGTGGCCTGCAGCCGGGCGAGCTGGTTGAGGGTGTCGCCCTTGCTGCGCGCGCGGTCGATGTCGCGGGCCTCGCGCGCGTACCGCAAGGCCAGGGCGCGTTCGCCCCGCAGGGTGTGGATGTCGCCGAGCAGATCCAGGCCGGCGCGGACCTCGTCGGTGAAGCGACCCCGCTCCGCCGCGACCTGGGCCTGCTCCGCCAGCGGCAACGCGGCCTCGGCCCCTGCCCGGTCGAGGGTCAGCCGCGCCAGCCGCTGCAACGTGACGATGTGGCCCTGCGGGTCCTGCACGGCCTGCCAGTCCAGCACGCTGCGGAACTTCGCCTCGGCCTCGGGCAACTGCCCGGCCAGTCGCTGGATCTCGGCACGATGGCTGACGATGCGGTGCAGAAAGAGCTCCTGGCCGCCCAGGCGCGTGCCGATGGCTTCGGCACGGGTGAACGCGGTGGAGGCCTCTTCATGCCGATGCATCTGCAGCAGCGCAAAGCCGTAGTTGTAGTACAGGATCAGATCGCCCGGGTTGGGCGGCCGTCGCATGTGCTGGTTCAGGGCGGTGGCTTTCTGCAGATAGGTCAGTGCGCCCTGCGGGTCGCCCATCGCATCACCGCGGATCATGGCAATCTGCATCAGCGCACCGATCTGCCCCTGCACGTCCCGTTGGCGGACGGCTTCTTCCAGGAACAGATTGGTCAGCTCCAGTGCCTGCGCATGATCGCCGCGCCACAACAGCAGGTGCGCGGCCATCGACTGGGCGCGGAGCCGGTCTTCGGGATTCGCATCGGGGCGGGCAGCCGCGGCCTGCAGCCGCGCCGGCAGGTCTGCGGCCTGGTCGAGCTGGCCCTGCGAGCGCAATGCCACGCCCAGACACGCCAGGGCACCGATCTCGATCGAGGTCGGCAGCGACGGCGATGCGAGCAGCGCACGCGCCATCTGCAGCGATGTCCGTGGCGCGCTGGTCAGCAGGGCATGGCATTGCTGGACCTGGGCGACCAGCGGTGCGCTGTTGATCGGATGCTGCGCCAGTGCGCAGGGCGCAGCGACCGACAACAGGCAGACGAGCGCGGACACGCCGCGACGGACACGTGACAACTTGGGCATAGGAGCGACGACTTCCCGGTCGAGTGCAGGCCGGCGGCGATGCGGAGCGCCCGCGACGGTACTGCCAGCTTGTGCGTGGCTACTATACCCTCCTTGCCGCCGGTCGCCGTCGCACCGGCCTGGAGCCTGCCGCGCATGTCCACTACCGCATCGACCGCCCGGACCGGTCCGCGCCCTGCCACCGCGCCACAGTCGCTTGGGCGGCGTACCGAGACCATGCTGCGGGGCCTGCTGTGCCTGGTGGGCCTGTTCCATCTGCTGATGGCCGGCTGGACCGCCCTGCGGATGGGAGTGGGTCTGGACCCGATGGTCCCGGTCATCGCCACGCTGCACGCGCTGCTGTGCGGGCTGTGCCTGTGGGAGCAGCGGGCCGGGCGGTCGCTGCGTGCGGCTGCCGTGTTTGTCTGTGGCCAGCTGCTCCTGCTGACGGCGGCCTATGTCTATTGGGGCCTGGCCGCACAGTTGCGGCTGCAACTGGTGCTGCTGATGCCGGTCATGCTGGTCTCGGCCGTGCTCGGGCGGCGCCCGCTGGCGGGGGTGGCCGCCTGGATCAGCCTGTTGATCGTGGTGGGTGCGTGGGTGGACGCGTCCAGCGTGATGTTCCACCCCGATCGGCTGCTGGCGGCCGTGAACGACCTGGCGGTCTGCGTCTTCGGCACGCTGCTGGCCGCCTGGTTGCTGCACCACAGCGTCACCGGCCTGCGCGAAAGCCTGCAGGTGGCACGCGACCACGGCCGCGATCTGGCCCGCAAGCGCGATCAGCTGCAGCTGGAGATGCAGGAGAAGGAGCGCTCGCGCGGCCAGCTGGTGCATGCGATGAAGATGGAGAACGTCGGCCGCCTCGCCAGTGGCATCGCGCATGATTTCAATCACCTGCTGGCATTGATCCAGAGCTACATCGCCAAAGCGCGGCGCAGTCAGGGCAGTGAGCTGCAGGCCGCCCTGCAGGGCGGTGATTCCGCGGTGCGGCGGGCGACTGCGGTCAGCAGGCGGCTGCTGGATTTCAGCCGGCTCGAAGACAGCCGGCCTTGCCTGCTGGATGTGGCGACGGCGGTTTCGGACATGGCACCGATGCTGCAGCAGGTCTTCCACCCCGGCGTGCGGTGCGAGGTGGACAGCGGCCAGGTGCAGTGCCTCATCCACTTCGATCCGGCCCAGCTGGAGTCGATCCTGATCAGCCTGGCGGTCAATGCCAACCAGGCCATGCCGGAGGGTGGGCACTTCAGCCTGACCGTGACGCAGCCGTCGCGCGTGGACGAGGTGGTCCTGCGGGCCAGCGACAGCGGCCACGGCATGAGCGAGGAGGTGCGCGCCCGGTGCCTGGAGCCGTTCTTCACCACCAAACCGATGGGCCAGGGCACCGGACTCGGTCTGGCGGTGACGGCGAGCCTGGTGCAGGCAGCGGGTGGGCACATCGACGTGGAGAGCGCCAGGGGACGCGGCACGCAGGTGTGCATCCGGCTGCCGACGCGCCCACGGGCGGCGGCACAGGGCTGATCCGGGGCGCGTCCGGAGCCGTGCAGCCGCTACACTGCGGGCTGCTCCCGCGGAAACAATCCTGTGGTCTCCAGCTGGATCCTGCTGCTGGTCTCGGTGGCCTACGCCGCGCTGCTGTTCGGCGTGGCATGGTGGGGCGACCGTCGCCCGATGTATCCGGACCGTCCCTGGCTGCGGCCGGTGGTCTACAGCCTGGCACTGGCGGTGTACTGCTCGTCGTGGACCTTCTACGGCGCGGTGGGCACGGCGGTACGCAATGGCATCGGCTACCTGCCGATCTACCTGGGCCCGCTGCTGCTGTGGGTATTCGGCTGGCGCATCATCGAGCGCCTGGCGCTGATCGCGCGCAGCCAGAACGTGGTCTCCATCGCCGACTTCATCTCGTCACGGTTCGGCCGCTCGCGGCGCCTGGCCGCACTGGTGGCGGTGATCGCACTGATCGGCATCGTGCCGTACCTCGCGCTTCAGTACAAAGCGGTCGCGATGAGCCTGCAGGTGCTCACCGGCAACGTCGGCCCCACCGGTTTCTTCACTGATCCGGCGTTGTACGTGGCGCTGCTGATGGCGCTGTTCGCCACGCTGTTCGGCACCCGCCAGGTGGACGCCACCGAGCACCACCACGGGATGATGCTGGCGATCGCGCTGGAGTCGATGATCAAGCTGATCGCGATGGTCGCGCTGGGTCTGTTCGCCTACCTGTGGCTCAACGACCGCACCGACGCGGTGATCGAGTCTGCGCATACCCTGTTCAGCGGCCTGCCGCCGGTCGGCTTCATCTCGCAGACGCTGCTGAGCTTCCTGGCGATCATCTGCCTGCCGCGACAGTTCCACGTGGCGGTGGTCGAGTGCGGTGACGTGCGCGACATCCGCCGCGCGCGCTGGATGTTCGGCGCCTACCTGGTGGTGATCTCGGCGATGGTGATCCCGATCGCCACCGCCGGGGTGACCCTGTTCGGCACCGGCGGCAGCGTGGCCGATGACAGCATGGTACTGGCCCTGCCGCTGGCCGAAGGGCGCAAGTTCCTGGCGCTGGTGGCCTACGTGGGCGGCTTCTCCGCCGCCACCGGCATGGTCATCGTGGCGTCGATCGCACTGGCCACGATGGTCAGCAACGATCTGGTGATGCCGGTGCTGCTGCGCCGCAGCGGCGATCACCAGGAAGCGGCCGATGTGGCTTCGCGGGTGCTGTGGATCCGGCGTACCGCGATCCTGCTGCTGGCGCTGGCGGCCTACAGCTATTACCGCGGCAGCAGCAATGACAGCACCCTTGCCTCGTACGGGCTGATGGCATTCGCCGCAGTGGCGCAGTTCGCTCCGGGGCTGATCGGCGGGCTGTACTGGCGCGGTGCCAGCCGCAAGGGCGTGGAGATCGGCATGCTGCTGGGCTTCGGCACCTGGGCGTACACGCTGCTGCTGCCGGCGCTGACCCACGCCGGCTGGATGGAGGCGACGTGGCTGGTGCAGGGCCCGTTCGGGATCGGCTGGCTGCAGCCGCAGCATCTGTTTGGCATGAGTGGCTGGGACCCGCTCACGCACGGCACGTTCTGGTCGTTGCTGGTCAACGTGGCGGCGATGGTGCTGGTATCAGTGCGCTGGCGCCCCGGTGTGGACGAGCGCCTGCGTGCCGCGCCGTTCCTGGACCCCTATGCGCAGCGGCCCTCGGTGGCCGGTGCGTGGCCAGGCAACGTGCACGTCGGCGATCTGCTGGCGCTGGCCTCGCGGGTGGTCGGCGACCGCCATGCGCGTCGCTCGTTCTTTGAGCAGGCACAGTCAATGGGCCGCGAGCTGCAGGCCTCCGCGCCAGCCGACCGCGCGTGGGTGCAGTTCACCGAGCGGTTGCTGGCTGCCTCGATCGGTGCGGCCTCGGCACGCCTGCTGCTGACCAGCCTGCTGCGGGGTTCGGGCATGGACCTGGGCGAAGTGGTGGCGGTGCTCGATGAAGCCGGGCAGGAGCTGCGCTTCAACCGCGAGATCCTCTCCACGACCCTGGAGAACATCAGTGCCGGGGTCAGCGTGGTCGATCCGGACATGCGGCTGACCGCGTGGAACCGGCGCTACCAGCAGATGTTCGGCTACCCCGACGGCATGCTGTACGTGGGCCGCCCGGTTGCCGACCTGATCCGCTACAACGCCGAGCGCGGCGAGCTGGGCGAGGGCGACATCGACGTGCAGATCAACCGCCGCATCGGCTACATGCGCGCCGGCTCACCGCATGTGTTCGAGCGGACCCGCAGCGATGGCAAGGTGATCGAAATGCGCGGCCAGGCGCTGCCCGGCGGCGGCTATGTCACCAGCTACAACGACATCACCGATTACAAGCACGCCGAAAAAGCCCTGCTGGAAGCCAATGAAACGCTGGAACAGCGCGTGGCCGAGCGCTCGCACGAGGCCGAGGTGGCGCAGCAGTCCAAGACCCGCTTCCTGGCCGCGATCAGCCATGACGTGCTGCAGCCGCTCAATGCCGCGCGGCTGTTCGCCTCGGCGCTGCGCGACAGCCACCAGAACAACGAGGAGCAGCGCCATCTGGCCGAACGCGTCGATGCCTCGCTGCGCGCGGCCGAAGAGCTGCTGGATGGCCTGCTGGACGTATCGCGGCTGGATGCCGGTGGCCTGCACCCGCTGATCGGTGATTTCGATGTCAGCCTGTTGATGCGCGAGCTGGCCGCCCAGTACTCGCCGGTGGCCGCCGGCCGCGGCCTGCGTCTGGATCTGTTCGCGCGCCCGGCCTGGGTGCGCAGCGACCGCCGGCTGCTGCGCCGGGTGCTGCAGAACTTCCTGGCCAATGCGCTGCGCTATACCCGGCAGGGGCGGATCGTGCTGGCGGTGCGTCAGCGCGGGCAGGAAGTGGAGCTGCAGGTGTGGGATACCGGTCCGGGCATTCCCGAGCATCACATGCAGCAGATTTTCGACGAGTTCCACCGCTACCAGCAGCCGTTCGACTGGGGCGAGCAGGGGTTGGGGCTGGGCCTGTCGATCTGCCAGCGCATCTCCCGCCTGCTCGACCACCGCCTCAACGCGCGCAGCCGGGTCGGCAGCGGCAGCATGTTCTCCATCCTGTTGCCGCGGGTGGATGCGCCGGACCTGCCCACCTCGGCGGTGGCCCTGCCGGTTGCCAGCCCGTCTACCCGGACCGACTCGCTGGCGGGCATGCGCGTGCTGTGCGTGGACAACGACCAGGAGATCCTGGACGGCATGCGCGCGCTGCTGGGGCGCTGGCAGGTCGAGGTGATCACCGCCAGCACCGTGGATCAGGCGCTGGAGAAGGTGGCCGAGCGCCCGGACGTGATGCTGGTGGATTACCACCTGCACGACCGTCTGGATGGACTGGACACTCTGGTGGCGATGCGCGACAAGGCCGGCCGGGCGATTCCCGGCGCGTTGCTGACCGCCGACGGACGCGACGAGCTCAAGCGCATGGCCCGCGAACGGGGTTACCGGTTGCTGACCAAGCCGATCAAGCCGGCGTCGCTGCGTGCCTTCCTGGCGGCGTTCCACGACACCCGCGGCGACATGTAGCCGCGGGTGAGCGGCGCCGGGTCAGGCCATCGCGCCGCTGAGGTGTTCGTACAGGATGGTGGCGCCGATGATGATCAGGATCAGGCCGCCGATGATCTCCGCGCGCTTGCCGACCATGTTGCCCAGCACGCGGCCGAGCATGATGCCGGCGGTGACCATGCTGAAGGTACACAGGCCGATCACCAGCGCCATCACGCCGATGTTCACGTCCAGGAAGGCCAGGCCGATGCCGACCGCCATCGCATCGATGCTCGTGGCCAGGCCGGTCAGGGCCAGCCGCCAGAAGCCGTGGTGCCTGTCCGGATCGTCCTGTCCGTCGTCGCTGTCCGGGCGGATGCCGTTGATGATCATGTGCACGCCCAGCGCACCGAGCAGGCCGAACGCGATCCAGTGGTCGAACGCCTCCACGTACTGGAGCGCCGCGCGGCCGAGCAGCCAGCCGATCACCGGGGTGATCGCTTCGATGACACCGAAGATGAGGCCGGCGCGCAGGGCATCGGGGAGGCGCGGCTTGCGCATGGCGGCGCCCTTGCCGATCGCCGCGGCGAAGGCATCGGTGGACATGGCAAAGCCGATCAGCAGGATCGAAAGGGGTGACATGGGGACGTACACGGCAGGTCGGGCGATTGCGAGCAACGGACCGCGTTCGCGCCCAACCTGTCGTTGCGCACGCGGACCGCTGGTCTCGCCAACCAAGATGGCTGCCCGCACCACGGCGCACTGGCCGAGTATGTTGATACGGGCGTTTCCTATCGCAGGAAACAGGCTACTCCCCAAGGGGACGCGAAGCTTAGCACCGGCATCGGCGCGTGGCGCATCCACGGCCAATTGCGCAGGCAGCGCTGGGTTTTATAGCTCTGGCTATAACGCGAGGCGTCAGGGGCAGAGCGGGGTGCGCCGACTGTCGGTCAGCTGCTCCTGCTCCCCGCGATTCAATCCTCTTCCGGCGGCAATACGATCGGCTCTTCGTCGATGGCCAGCTTGCCGGCCATCAACACCGCCTGCGTGCGGTTGGTCACGCCCAGCTTGCGCAGGATCGCGGTGACATGCGCCTTGATCGTTGCTTCGGATACGTTGAGGTCGTAGGCGATCTGCTTGTTGAGCCGGCCCACGCCGAGCATCTGCAGCACACGGAACTGCTGCGGGGTGAGTTCGCGCAGGCGCTGGCCGATCTCGCGTTCCTCGCGCTCGGTGGGCGGCACGTTGTGCGCCTCCGGCGGCGCCCAGGTCTCACCATCGAGAATGGTGCCCAGGGCGTGGCCGATGGTGTCCGAGTCGGCGGACTTGGGAATGAACCCGAACGCGCCGTGGTCGAGCGCGCGACGCATCACCGTGGGTTCCTCGCGTGCGGACACCACCACCACCGGGAGCTGCGGGTGCAGGGCGCGCATGTGCACGAGCGCGTTGAAGCCCTGTGCACCCGGCATGTTGAGATCCATCAGGACCAGGTCGGCATCGGTGTGCTGGTCGGCGAGCAGGTACAGCGCTTCCACGCTGTCCGCTTCGTACAGCTGCACGCCGGGAATCACGCGTTGCACGGCCCCGCGAAGGGCTTCGCGGAACAACGGGTGGTCATCGGCAATCAGGAGGGTGGTCATGGTGGGGGCCATGTGGCGGAGGAGTAACGCGAGGGAACGGAATGCGTGTAGCGGGCTGGCAGCCCCCGGAACCGGGGGCTGCCACGGTCTGCCTGCGGCCCTTATTTCACTTTGCGTTCTTCCACCAGCGACGCCACCACCGACGGATCGGCCAGGGTCGAGGTATCGCCGAGCTGGTCGGGCGCGTTCTCGGCGATCTTGCGCAGGATGCGGCGCATGATCTTGCCCGAGCGTGTCTTCGGCAGACCTGGTGCCCATTGCAGGTGATCAGGCGCGGCGATCGGCCCGATCTCCTTGCGCACCCAGGCGACCAGCTCCTTGTGCAGTTCATCGCTGGGCGTCTCGTCGGCGATCAGGGTCACATAGGCATAGATGCCCTGGCCCTTGATATCGTGCGGGAAGCCCACCACGGCCGCTTCGGCCACCTTCGGGTGCGAGACCAGCGCGCTCTCCACTTCGGCCGTGCCGATGCGGTGGCCGGATACATTGATCACATCGTCCACGCGGCCGGTGATCCAGTAGTAGCCATCTTCGTCGCGGCGGCAGCCGTCGCCGGTGAAGTAGCTGCCCGGGTAGGTGCGGAAGTAGGTGTCGATGAAGCGCTGGTGGTCGCCATAGACGCTGCGCATCTGCCCCGGCCAGGAATCACGGATGATCAGGTTGCCTTCGGCGGCACCTTCCTGGATCTCGCCTTCTGCGTTGACCAGGGCCGGCTGCACACCGAAGAAGGGCAGGGTGGCCGAACCGGGCTTGAGATCGATCGCGCCGGCCAGCGGCGAAATCAGGATGCCGCCGGTTTCGGTCTGCCACCAGGTGTCCACGATCGGGCAGCGGCTGTCGCCGACCACCTCGTAGTACCAGCGCCAGGCTTCCGGATTGATCGGCTCGCCGACGCTGCCGAGCAGGCGCAGCGAGGCGCGCGAGGTGCGCTTGACCGGTGCCTCGCCTTCGCGCATCAACGCGCGGATCGCGGTCGGTGCGGTGTAGAAGAGGGTGACCTGGTGCTTGTCGATCACTTCCCAGAAGCGCGAGGTGGTGGGGTAGTTCGGCACGCCTTCGAACATCAGCGAGGTCGCGCCGTTGGCCAGCGGTCCGTACACGATGTAGCTGTGGCCGGTGACCCAGCCGACGTCGGCGGTGCACCAGTAGATGTCGTCCTCG
>NZ_JBMWDP010000035.1:0-46870 GCF_049545505.1 Stenotrophomonas sp. NPDC077421
GGTGCTGGTGGTCGGCTCGACCGGTTCGGGCAAGTCGACCACCAGCACCAGCCCGCGCGGGGTCATGATGACGTCCTTGAGCACCTGCGGGAGGTTGAGCTCCTCGATGCTGGGGATCTTGCTGCGGATGGCGCGGATCACCATGCCCACTTCGCCGCGCTGCTTGAACACGTTCACGCGGAAGCGCCCCGCGTCCGGCAGGGCGATGGCCATGTTGAGCTCCAGCTCGCGCTCGAACTGCGGTGCCTGGCCCTCGTCCATCAGCGAGTAGGCGATTTTCTTGACCATGCCGGGCGGCAGGCCGGTGTTCCCCAGCGGGTACAGCTTGCCCTCGATCTTGATGTACACCGGGGCTCCGGTGGTCAAGAACATGTCCGAAGCGTTCTTTTCGGTCATCAGCTTCAGGAAGTAGCCGATATCCATGCGCAATGTTTCCCCAACAAATCAGCGGCGTACCGTTGCAAGCACGCCGCAGGCTTCCGACAATGGCCGCGCACAGACAACCCGGCGACGGCACCCCAATGAAAACTAGCTTCGCACAAATACGACACCCTCTGTATGTGATGGTGTGCGCATTAGCGCTTGCCGGCACCGCCACGGCGCAGGAAGCGGCCCTGGAGCTGGCGCAGGCCCGTCAGGCCGTGGACAAGGCCACCCAGGCCGATGCCGACCAGTACGCACCGGACCTGATCGCCGTCGCGCGCCAGGGGCTGGAACAGGCCCAACGCGCCGCCGGCGATCGCCGCGAGCGCAAGAACGCCCCGGCGCTGGCGCTGCGGGCCACGGTCGATGCCGACCTGGCCCGGGCCCGCAGCGAAGAAGCCACCGCCACCGCGCAGCTGCAACTGCGGCGCAACGAGGTGGCCCAGCTGCAGCGCCAGCTCGCCACCGGAGAAGACCGCCCGTGAAGCACACCCGCATGCTGCTGCTGGCCCTGAGCCTGTCCCTGCCGTTCACGAGCCTGGCCGCCGAAGACCCGGCCGTGGCCCAGCTCAATCAACGCCTGCTGACGATCCAGGCCAATCCCGACACGGCCGAACTGGCCGCGTTCCAGCGCCTGCAGGCCCAGCAGGCCGTGGCCGACCTGGCCAAGGCCAAGCGCCGCGACGTCGACCAGGCCCGTTATCTGGCCGAACGCCGGGTCGAGATTGCCGAGTCCAGCGTGCGTGCCGCCCTGGCCCAGCGTGAGGTGGATCGCCTGGAGCGTACCCGCAGCGAACTGCTGATCGAGGCCAGCCGCCGCGATGCGGTACGTGCCCGCCAAGAGGCCGAGCGCCTGCGCGTGCAGGCCCAGATCCAGGCCGAGGAAAGCGAGCGCCTGCGGATCGCGGCCGAAACCGAGGCGCTGGCCCGCCAGGATGCCGAGACCGCGCTGACCAGCGTCGCCGGCAAGCAGACCGCCCGTCTCAGCGCGGCCCAGCAGAGCGCGGCCAAGCTGGCCCGGGAAGAGGCTGAACTGGTGTCCGGCCAGAAGCTTCCCGGCTCCAAGTTCGATACCCGCGGGGAGGTGTTCACCTTCAATGGCGATGCCTTCGCCGCCGGCAAGGGCGCCCTGTCCAGCGGGGCCAAGGGGCAGGCCAAGGCCCTGGCCGAGTACCTGAACATCGGCAGGAAGGGGCGGGTGCGGATCGAGGCCTACGATGCCGCGGCCGGGGTCGGCCAGCAGCGCGCGGACGCCCTGCGCGATGCCCTGGTGGCCGCCGGCGTCAGCGCCAGCCGGTTGCAGGCCACTGGCAAGAAGGCGCCGGCCACCAAGGCCCGGTCGGCCGAGGTGATCATCGCGCCCTGATGCCGGCCGGGTATCGGCAGGTTGCTGTTTTTGTTGAATTTTCGTTGTCCTGCGCGTTCAGGCTGAACCCCACCTTGGTGGGGTCGAAAATATCTTCTGAAACGCTTGAACCGCCTCCCAAGCAAGCGTAGGGTCAATTGTCCGGGACGCCTCCGCGGCCCGGACAATTGGAGGGCCGGTAATGCGTCAGCGTCGCGAATCACAGCCGTTTGTCGCCCCGCATGGGTTGGACGCAGGCTGTGTCGAGGACGCCTGCCGCGCCGCGTGCTCCGCCCCCAAAGCAACGCCCCGTGCCGCAAGGCCGGGGCGTTCTTGTTTCAGCAAGAAGCGATAGGAGGTTCATCATGTTTGAAGGTCAGCCCCAGAGCGAGATCGATGCACGTCGCAAGCGTGATCCGGAATTCAAGGCGCTTTACGAACGGCACCAGAAGTTGAACAAGAAGTGCATGGATGCCGAGCTGGGCGTGCTTCCGATAGACCATCTCACCCTGGGCCAGATGAAGCGTGAGAAGCTGCTGACCAAGCAGAAGCTGGAACGGATGTACGACTCCCCCACGCATTGACGCTATTCGGGTGCCGGCCCAAGGCGGTCGGCACCCGGCACCCCACCGCCGCGGGCGGTACCTGTCACCTCGTCGACGGGTGCCGTCCGCGTCGCTCCTGCCGCTGCCGATGCGCTCGCCCGGCCGGCCCCGATGAATCTGGCGGTTCGACGCCTATCGCGCCCGCCAACCTGACATTCGTCGTCAACCGTCGGATAATCACCGGTCCGGCCGCTCTGCGGCGCGAATCGATGTGACCCGATGGCAATCCACTCCTCCGTACTCGACCTCATTGGCCAGACCCCGATCGTCAAGGCCCAGCGCCTGGATACCGGCGTCTGCGAGCTGTTCCTGAAGCTCGAAAGCGCCAATCCCGGAGGGTCGATCAAGGACCGCATCGGCCTGTCGATGATCGAGGCGGCCGAGCAGCGCGGGGATCTCAAGCCCGGGGCGACGCTGGTGGAAGGCACTGCCGGCAATACCGGCCTGGGCCTGGCGCTGGTGGCGCAGCAGAAGGGCTACAAGCTGATCCTGGTCGTGCCGGACAAGATGTCCCGCGAGAAGATCTTCAACCTCAAGGCGATGGGCGCCGAAGTGCGCCTGACCCGTTCGGACGTGGCCAAGGGCCATCCCGAGTACTACCAGGACATGGCCAAGCGCGTGGCCGAGGAAACCCCGGGCGCCTACTTCATCAACCAGTTCGGCAATCCGGACAACCCGGCGGCGCATGAGTTCGGCACCGGTCCGGAGATTCTCGAGCAGATGGGCGGGGACCTGGACGCGATCGTGTTCGGCTGCGGCAGCTCGGGCACCATGACCGGCCTGTCGCGCGCCTTCGCCACGCTGTCGCCGAAGACCGAACTGGTGCTGGCCGATCCGGTCGGCTCGATCCTGGCCGAGTACATCAATGATGGCGTGCTCAACGACAAGTCGGGCAGTTGGCTGGTGGAAGGCATCGGCGAAGATTTCCTGCCCTCCATCGCCGATTTCAGCCGCGTCACCACGGCCTATGCGATCAGCGACGCCGAGAGCTTCCACACCGCGCGCGAGCTGCTGGGCAAGGAAGGCATCCTCGGTGGCTCCTCCACCGGTACCCTGCTGGCCGCCGCACTCAAGTACTGCAAGGCCCAGACCACCCCGAAGAAGGTGCTGGTCCTGGTCTGCGACACGGGCAACAAGTACCTGTCCAAGATGTACAACGACTACTGGATGCTGGACAACGGCTTCCTGGAACGCCCGCAGCACGGCGACCTCCGCGACCTGATCCTGCGCCCGTACGGCCAGCGCGACACTGTGGTGATCGGTCCCAACGACCTGCTCACCACCGCCTACCAGCGCATGAAGCTGTATGACGTGTCCCAGCTCCCGGTGATGGATGGCGACCAGCTGGTCGGCATCGTCGACGAAAGCGACGTGCTGCTGCATGTGTACGGCGATGAAGCGCGCTTCCGCGACCCGGTCTCCACCGCGATGGTCAGCAAACTGGACCGGCTGGACGTGAAGTCCCCGATCGAGGCGCTGCTGCCGGTGTTCGACCGCGGCCAGGTGGCCATTGTGATGGACGGTGCCAGCTTCCTGGGCCTGATCACCCGCATCGACCTGCTGAACTACCTGCGCCGGCGGGTCCAGTAACCGCGGCAGGCCGCGCGCGCTGCTCTGAACTCCCGTTTATCCGCGTCAACGGCTGATTAAGCCGCCGCTGATAGACTTCCGCTCCTTTTGCGGGGGCCCCCCGGGGCTCCTCTGGCTGGGAAACAACATGTCCGATCACGCCTCCTCCGCGCACGACGCCCGCGCGCTCGCCCTGGCCACCCTGGCCATCCACGGCGGCCAGTCGCCGGACCCGAGCACCGGTGCGGTGATGCCGCCGATCTACGCGACCTCCACCTATGCACAGTCCAGCCCGGGTGAGCACCAGGGGTTCGAGTACTCGCGCACGCACAATCCCACCCGCTTCGCCTATGAGCGCTGCGTGGCCTCGCTGGAAGGCGGCACCCGCGGCTACGCCTTCGCCTCGGGCATGGCGGCCAGCGCCACGGTGATGGAACTGCTCGATGCCGGCAGCCACGTGGTGGCGATGGATGACATCTACGGCGGCACCTTCCGCCTGTTCGAGCGCGTGCGCCGCCGCACCGCCGGGCTGGAATTCAGCTTCGTCGACTTGACCGACCTGGCCGCCTTCGAGGCGGCGATCACCGCGCAGACGAAGATGGTCTGGATCGAGACCCCGACCAACCCGATGCTGAAGATCGTGGACATCGCCGCGGTAGCCGCCATCGCCAGGCGCCACGGCCTGATCGTGGTGGTGGACAACACCTTCGCCTCGCCGATGCTGCAGCGTCCGCTGGAGCTGGGCGCGGACCTGGTGCTGCACTCGGCCACCAAGTACCTCAACGGCCACTCGGACATGGTCGGTGGCATGGTGGTGGTCGGCGACAACCCCGAGCTGGCCGAACAGATGGCCTTCCTGCAGAACTCCATCGGGGGCGTGCAGGGCCCGTTCGACAGCTTCCTGGCCCTGCGTGGGCTGAAGACCCTGCCGCTGCGCATGAAGGCGCACTGCGCCAATGCGCTGGCCCTGGCCCAGTGGCTGGAGAAGCACCCGGCGGTGGAGAAGGTCATCTACCCGGGCCTGACCTCGCACCCGCAGCACGAATTGGCCACGCGCCAGATGAACGGCTACGGCGGCATTGTGTCGATCGTGCTCAAGGGCGGATACGAGGCGGCCAAGCGCTTCTGCGAGCGCACCACGCTGTTCACCCTGGCCGAATCGCTGGGTGGCGTGGAAAGCCTGGTCAACCATCCGGCGGTCATGACCCATGCCTCGATCCCGGTCGAACGCCGCGGACAGCTCGGCATCAGCGATGCCCTGGTGCGCCTGAGCGTGGGCGTGGAAGACCTGGGGGATCTGCAGGTGGATCTGGAGCGGGCGCTGGCGGGCTGAGGCCACCGGACCCCGTTCGTTCCTTCGTTTCTTCATCGAGGTAAACCAGGTTTGCACAACACGACCTTCCAGGTCCCCTTCCGCCGCCGCCTGGTCCAGTGGGTGATCCGTCAGCCGTGGCTCAAGGCGTTGTACCAGCATGTTCCCGCGTCGCTGCGCGACCGGGTCACCGCGCCCCTGAACGCGCCGGTGGAGTTGCCAGGTGTGCGTTTCGCCGATAGCGATCGCTGGGCGGCCAAGAAGCAGCCCGTCACCGACGCGCCGGTGCGGATGTTCGATCAGGCAACGGTCTATGGGCCGGAGCAGGGCGTGAACATCTTCGCCTACCTGCGCGGGCAGTTCGGCCTGGCCGAGTGCGCGCGCATGTACGCGCGCGCGCTTCTGGGGGCCGGCTACCCGACCGCGCTGATCGACGTGGACATCAAGCTGCCCCACGACTGGAACGACCGCAGCCTGGACGCGTACATCCGTGATGATGCGCCGTACGGGGTGCACCTGGTCTTCATCAATCCGGACTACCTGCAGGCATCGCTGGACCAGATCGGCGAGGCACGCCTGGCCGGCAAGTACATCATCGCGTGCTGGTTCTGGGAGCTGGAGAACATTCCGGCCTCCTGGTTGCCGGCGCTTGCGCTGGTGGACGAGATCCTGGTCGCGTCGCAGTACGTCGGCGACGCCTTCGCGCGGGTGACCGACAAGCCGATCCTGTGCGTGCCGCTGCCGTTGAGCGACGTCGGCGACAGCGGGCTGCAGCGGACCGATTTCGGCATTGATGCAGATGCTTTCGTGTTCATGACGTCCTTCGACTTCAATTCTTTCGTGTACCGCAAGAATCCGTTCGCCGTGATCCGTGCGTTCCAGGCCGCTTTCCCTGATCGCAGCCGCAACGTGCAGTTGCTGATCAAGAGCAGCAACGGGCACCGCAATCCCGAGTGTCTCGCTCTGCTGTTCGACTGCATCGGCGAGGATCCGCGCATTGTGGTGCGCGACCATGTGCTGGACCGCGCTGACGTGCAGGCGCTTCAGCGCTGCGCTGACGTGTACGTGTCGCTGCACCGTGCCGAGGGTTTCGGCCTGGGCCTGGCCGAATGCATGGCCCAGGGAAAGCCGGTGATTGGAACGGCGTGGTCGGGCAACATGACGTTCATGGATGCCGACAACAGCGCCCTGGTCGGTTACACGCTGGTGCCGGTCGAGGAGGGCGAGTACGCCCATAGTGAGGGCCAGCGCTGGGCCGCCGCCGACGAGGGGCAGGCGGCCGACTGGATGCGCCGGCTGGCCGACGAGCCCGGGCTGGCCGATGCGATCGGTGCGCGCGCGCGCGACTCGGTGCTGCAGACCTTGTCCCCTGAGCGCTCCGCCGCAGCACTCATTGCACGCCTGAGCGAACTGAACGCCTCCCGTCCACCGGCGAGTGAATCCCCCTGATGCACCTCCCGCCCGGGTGGCGGTAGCTGTCAACGTCTGCAACATGCCCGGAGGGGCAATAGAACATGGATATTCTCAGGGCGGTATGGGCATACAGGGGATTCATCCTGTCGGCCATCCGCAACGACTTCAAGACGCGGTTTGCACAAAGCAAGCTCGGCGTTCTCTGGATGATCATCCATCCGTTGATGCAGGTGCTCATCTTCGCCACGATCCTGTCTGAAGTGCTTTCCGCAAAGCTCCCGGGTATCGATAACAAATACGGGTATGCCCTGTATCTGATGGCCGGTACGCTGTTCTGGACCCTGTTCGTCGAGTCGGTGTCCCGTAGCGTCAACCTGTTCATCGACAACGGCAATCTGATGAAGAAGGTCGCTTTCCCGAGGATCTGCCTGCCGTTCATCGCCGCCGGATCGGTGACGATCAACAATCTCCTGTTGGTCGCCGCGATCTTCGTGGTCTTCACCGTACTGGGCCATTACCCCAGCGGCACGGTCGTCTGGCTGCCTGTCCTGATGTTGCTTACGCTGGGCCTGTCGATGTCGCTGGGGCTGCTGCTGGGCGTATTGAACGTGTTCATGCGCGACATCGGCCAGATCGTGCCGGTCGTGCTGCAGGCGCTGTTCTGGCTGACTCCCATCGTCTACAGCGTTGAGATTCTGCCGGCAGACGTACGGGAGTTCTTCAAGTTGAACCCTCTCTTTCCGCTGGTCACCGCCTATCACGATGTGCTGCTGTATGAACGGGCGCCGGATTGGTTCTCGCTGCTGCCGCTTGCGATCGCAACCGTGGTTCTGGGCGTCATGTCCCTGGTTGTGTTCCGTCGCGCCAGTCAGGAAATGGTGGATGCCCTATGAGTGGCGCAATGCAGATCGAAAATGTCGGCAAGTCCTATCGCGTCTGGGGCAGCCAATGGCTGCGCGTTGCCAGCTGGTTCGGATTCCCTGCGCGGCCCAAGGAAGAGCACTGGGTACTGCGCGATGTTTCATTCACCATCGCTCCGGGCGAATCGGTGGGCATCGTGGGGCGAAACGGCGCGGGTAAAAGCACGCTGCTGAAGATGATCACCGGCACCACGCAGCCCACCGAGGGCCGCATCGTGCGTGGGGGCAGGATTGCCGCCATCCTCGAGCTCGGCATGGGCTTCAACCCGGAGCTCACCGGGCGACAGAATGCTTTTCATTCGGCCGGCCTGATGGGGTACTCCCAGCAGGAGATCGAGTCGGTGATGGCCGCCATCGAGGACTTTGCCGAAGTTGGCGCCTATTTCGACGAGCCGGTGCGTACCTACTCAAGCGGCATGCAGGTGCGCGTTGCGTTTGCGGTGGCTACCGCGTTCCGCCCCGATGTCCTGATCGTGGACGAGGCACTCTCGGTGGGTGATGCCTACTTCCAGGCCAAGTGCTACAAGCGCGTCCAGGAGTTCACCGCGCTGGGCACCACGCTGATCCTGGTCAGCCACGCCATCGGGGATATCGTCAAGCATTGCGATCGGGTCATTTTCATCAAGGACGGGGGCGTATTTGCCGATGGCTCCGCGCAGCAGGTCTCCAATCTGTATCTGGACGAGCTGTTCGGCAAGAAGGCGCTTCCGCTGCAGGACACTGCCGATCCCGCATCCACCGGGATGGGGCAGGGTAGCGAGGACGTTTTCCACACGCGTCCGTACTACAATCCCGCAGAGCACCGCTGGGGTCAGGGTGGCGCACGGATCGTGGATTACCGGGTGGTGAGCGAGGGGCAGGAGTTTCCTGCCCGTGTGGAGAGCGGGTCCAGGACCGCCTTCTACGTCAAAATCGCTTTTGAGCGTGACTTTGACAGTATTGTTCCCGGTTTTCTCGTGAAAACACTCGAAGGGCTGTTCCTGTATGGCACCAATTCCTTCCTCTCCAGCGAGGGGAGGGCCGGTATTGCCGTGAAGGCTGGCGAGGTGATCGTCTGCCGTTTCGTCATGCCGCTTGACCTCAACGAGGCGTGCTATCTGGTGTCGCTGGGCGTTTCCAGTGGCGATCCGCTGGCGGAACTGACGCCGTTGGACCGGCGTTACGATTCCATTATGTTGGATGTGGCCAGGGGTATGCAGTTTTGGGGGATGATGGACCTCAAGGCCGATTTTGAGCTCGTCGGCGCGTCGTCATGACAGTGCTGACCAACATTAACTCAGAGAGTGAAAGATCATGACCGAGTCACCTAGTGTGGGCGTGCTGGTGGCCGCCCTGCCTGAGAAGTACCAGCCGATCTTTGCCCACCCTGAACTGTCCGACGGCAGCTCACGTGGCTGCGAAGACCGTCTCGTACTGATCCGTGCATGCGCACGACACCTCCAGGCGGAACTTGGCCGTCCCTTGCGCGTGCTGGACCTTGGCTGCGCGCAGGGGTTCTTCTCCCTGAGCCTGGCGTCCGATGGACATCGTGTTCACGGCGTGGATTTCCTGGACCTCAATGTTCACGTATGCCAGGCGCTTGCCGGGCAGAATCCTGGCCTTGATGCCACCTTCGAGCACGGCACCGTCGAGGATGTGATCGAGCTGCTCGAGCCGGATGCCTACGATCTGGTCCTGGGCCTGAGCGTCTTCCATCATCTGGTGCACGCCCGAGGAATCGTCAGCGTCTCAGAGCTGTGTCGCAAGCTCTCCGAGGTGGCCGGTGCAGCCATCTATGAGCTGGCGCTGCGGGAAGAGCCGCTGTACTGGGCGGCCTCGCTGCCGCAGGATCCGGCCGAGCTGCTTTCCAGCTATGCCTTTACCCGTCTGCTGTCGCGGCAGCCGACGCATCTGTCGACGATCGCGCGTCCGTTGATCTTTGCCAGCAGCCGCTTCTGGTATGTGGGCGACTCCATTGGTACGTTCAACTCGTGGTCCGGCGAGGCCCATGCACATGGGCGCGGCACACATCACCACAGTCGCCGCTACTATTTCGGCGAACGGGTGTTCGTGAAGAAGATGACGTTGGGAATGGGCGGGCGCGCCGAGATCAATCTGCAGGAGTTCCACAACGAAGCTGCCTTCCTGCGCAACCCCCCGGCTGCGTTTCCCGCGCCTCGCTTGATTGTGACGTTGGACGATTCTTCGGATGTCTTCCTGGCCCGGGAGATGATGGAAGGCAGGCTGCTGTCCGAGCTGATCGATGACGGCAGCCCCTACGACGCCGACCAGGTCATCTCCGAGTTGATCGACCAACTGGTGATCCTCGAACGCGACGGCCTCTATCACAATGACGTTCGTTGCTGGAACGTGCTCATCTCCGGAGAGGGGCGCGCCGTCCTTATCGATTACGGCGCGATCTCCCAGGATGCCAACGACTGTTCATGGCTGGGGGACCTGCTGCTGTCCTTCCTCATCACCATCAAGGAGATTCTGGAGCGTCGCATCGTTCCGTCCACGCCTGGCCGGGAGCCGGCACTGGACTTCATGTCGCTGCCGCCGCGGTACCGCAACGCGTTCATTCGTCTGTTCAGTCAGGACCAGTCCCGCTGGACGTTCGCAGGGCTGCAGGACTGCTTGGCCCATTCGGGCAACGAGACCACCCCGGTTCCCGAATGGACGGTCATCTACCAGCATCTGCAGGGCGCCCTGCTCAGCTACAACACGCGCCTGCGTGCGCTGTACATGCAGACCGAACATGATCGTGTCGAGCTCACCGCGCGCGCCGCAGCGCTTGAGCGCGTACGGGAGACGGCGCAGCAGGCTCAGGAAAGTCTTGCCGCGCTAAAGATCGAGGCGGAGCTGGCCGATAACCGTCGGCGTGAGCTCGAGGAGAGCTTCCAGCAACAGGCCGCATGGGCGAAAGAGCTGGAGGCTCGCGCCGTCAGCTCTGAGGAGGACGGTCAGCATCTGGCCGCTCGTGTGGTTGAGCTGGAGGCAGCCAATGCCAGCTCATTCGCGCGGATCGGAGAGCTGGAAGTAGAATTGGAGGAGCGCCAGCATGCACGCGAGCTGGCGGAGTTCCTGGCCGCCGATCTGGGGCGGCTGACCGAAGAGCGAAACATCTTGCAGGTCAAGGTCTCCGATGCTCAGCGCCTTTCCGAGCAGCAGGAGACAACGATCAACGAGCTGCGGTCCAAGGCGGCCTCCCTGCACCGTCGACTCGAACGGCTGGAGACCTCCAGGGCACATGATCGTCGCAGATTGAAGGAACTGCAGGTGGACCTGTCGCAGCGCGTCCAGACCATGGGTTCGTCGCGCGCGCGCGTCCGGGAACTGGAAGCGGCCGTCGAGGTGTTGGAAGGGCAGATCGACCGGCTGTACGCAAGCCGCTCCTGGCGCCTGACGGCGCCGGTGCGGTGGTTCAGCGCCAAGGTGCTCAAACGTGGCGCGAGCCCAGTGGGTATCCCGGCGCCGCGCGCCGTCGCAGCGGCCGCACCCGGTGATCTGGCCAGCCCGGCCGATGCAGCATCGGAAAAGCGGTTGGCTGCACTTGATCAGCTTGGAAGCCGGATTCGCCAGTCAAAGCAGTAAATCATGGAAAGCAAACTGTATTGGCAAGGACATCATTGAAGGGGTAGTTGTAGTGAAAAGAGTCATCGTGCTTGGTGCGCAAGTGCCGTTTGTAAGAGGAGGCGCCGAACTCCTCAACGAGGAACTGGTCCGACAGATCAATCTGTGGGGGAAGGAGCGACAGGTCGTCGCCGAGCTGGTTCAGCTGCCCTACAAGTGGTATCCGGAAACGGAAATCATGTCTTCCCTGCTGGCATGGCGGTTGTTGAACCTGAATGAGAGCAACGGGCAGAAGGTGGACCTGTGCATCTGCACGAAGTATCCGACCTATGCCGCCTCCCATGACAACAAGGCGCTGTGGCTTGTTCATCAGCATCGGGTGCTTTATGACCTTGAGCGCACGCGCTTCGATGTGCCGCACCTGACCGCCCGAGACATTGCCGTGCGCGAGGCGCTGCGCGCGTCTGACAAGGAACTGCTGTCGGAGATCGAGCCGCGCTACACGATCTCCCAGACGGTCACGGATCGCTTGCAGCACTACTGCGGGCTCTCCTCGGAGGTTCTGTATCCGCCATCGAAGCTCGCGCCGCTGATCACCTCGGGTGATTACGGCGACTATGTGCTGTGCATCGGCCGGCTGGAATCCATGAAGCGTCCCGATCTGCTGATCCGGGCGGCGCAGCACGTTCCCAACGCCAAGGTGGTGATCGCTGGTACGGGCGCGAGCGACTATGCGCGCTCCCTGGCGCCGCTGGTACGTGAGCTGGGCCTGGGCGACCGGGTCGAACTTGCCGGGTTCGTCGAAGACGCCAGGTTGTTGGAGCTGATCGCCAACTGCCGTGCGGTCTTCTACTCGCCGGTGGACGAAGACTACGGCTTTGCCACCTTGGAGAGTTTCGCGGCGCACAAGCCGGTCATCACCGTCGATGACAGTGGTGAAGTCGGGCGGATCGTACAGGCGACGGGCAGCGGCTGGGTGACTTCTCCCACCCCCGAAGCCATCGCCGAGAGCCTGGCCGACTGCTATGCACGGAATGCCACTCAGTTGCGTGCGTTGGCCGAGGAAGGCTATCGCCTCAGTGCAACCATTACCTGGGAGCGTGTGATCAGCAATCTGGTGGAGAGCCGGCTGTGATCACGCCGTTCCGCATTGCAATGGTTGGGCCGCAGCCACCAGAGCGCTCGGGAATCGCGGAGTATTCGGCCGGCCTGGTGGCGATGCTGCGTGATCTGGGATTGCGGGTCGACACGATCACGTCCGCCGAGGTGGAGCGTGACGGCGTGAAAGGCGTCGTCGACAACCTGCTCAAGGCCGATGCGGTCGTGTATCAGATGGGTAACCATCCTACCTTTCACGGGTGGATGCTGCCGTTGATGGCGCGTGTCCCAGGGGTCGTCCATCTGCACGACCTGGTCCTGCACCACATGGTGGCTGGCGTGCTCAACGAGGAGCAGCGCCTGACCGGCGATGAGTACGCCGGTGTGCTGGGGAAATGGCATACGGTCTCCGAGGTGAAGAGCGCCGGCCTGGCCCTTCGCTGCGGTGCGCCGATCTGGAACCGGGACGACGTGGTTCATTTTCCGCTGCACCAGGTGGCGACGAAGTTCGCCACCGAGGTGGTCGTTCATTCCCAGTATGCTGCCGACCGCATCACCCACGAGTTCCCTTGGCTTCCGGTAACCGTGGTGCCCCAGCTGTATCCCGTCGTGGCATCCCATCGCGCGCGTGAGCGCCTCGGCACCATCGCGCTGATGGGCGGCGGTCAGATGAACCGGCGTTTCGACTGGGTCGTACAGGCCCTGGTTGCCATCGCCGGAGACCTCGATCAGCCGCTTACGCTCGAAATTGCCGGTGAAGTGGAGCCAGCCGTTCTGCAGGTGCTGGAGGGTCTTGCAGGAATTGAAAACGTCAAACTGGTCAATCACGGTCACGTGAGCGATGACGAGTTCTGGCGGGTATTCGAGCGCGCGGATCTGATGATTGCATTGCGCCAGCCTACGATGGGGGAGGCCTCCGCCGTCGTGTCCAAGGCCATGCAGGCAGGCCTTCCCACGATCGTGTCCGACCAAGGCTGGTATGCGGAACTTCCCACATGCGTGAAGAAGATCGCGCCTACCGACGAGTGCCCGACTGTTCTGGCGACGTTGCTGCGTCAACTCGCGCTGGACCCGGCCGCGTTCGCGCATTGGTCCGACGCATGTGCAGATGAGGCTGGCCGCCCCGCGCTGGACCCCTTCGCTGCGGCCGAGCGCTACGCGCGGCTCCTGCGCAGTCATCGTGTCCTCGGAGATTTCCGGGACCACGTCGCCAGCGCGGTGGCGAGCCTCAAGATCGACATCGATTCTCCGCTCTCCAGCGAACTGCAGCGAATAGATGTCCGAACGTCCCTGCGGGGAGATCGCTGGGTGAAACCCGCGCTGGCCGCACTCGGCGATCAGGAGCTGGACTCGCACGCGCGCATCGTCGGGGGCACCGTTGGGCCGTATCCGTACAATGAGCCGCTGCCCGACACCGGCTTCCAAGGCCAGGCGACCGTTCTGGAGCACGACGCGGGCGTTGTCCCGCCATCGAGCATGCTCTCCCTGCGGGTCGAACTGACCAACGACGGTGACTGTCAGTGGATCAGTCCCCTCGGGCATGCCATGCGGCCGTATGGCATCTACCTGGGACACTTCTGGTCGCCGGCCGATTCGACCCAGCCGCAGGCCGAGCAGCCCCGGACCTGGATCGAAGAGGCGGTGGACAGGTCGTCGTCCGGCATCCACACCATGACGGTTCGTACACCCGATGTTCCGGGCGAATATCATCTGGAAATCGACCTCGTTCAAGAGTCAGTTTGTTGGTTCAAGAGCCGGGGGTTCATCCCCGCCCGGCTTGTCGTACGCGTAGAGGCAGCCCAGCCATGAAGGGCATCACCATCCACCACAGGGTTTCACCGATGAACAAAATTTCCAAGTCCCAGTTCTCCCTCTGCGCTGCCGCAGCACTGGCGACGGCCATCGCCGTCAGTGGTTGTTCCAAGGCGCCGGAGGCAGATCAGGCTGCTCAGACCGCGCCTGCAGCGGCCGCTCCGGTGGCGGAAGCCCCCGATATGACGACGCCGCTGACCCAGGAGCAGGCCGGTGCCCAGTACGCCATCACGGCCGAGCCGGTGCTCGTGAACAATGGCGAAACCCTGCGCACGGTGGTGTCGGTGACCAACACCGGCAAAGTCGCAATCAGCTCAAAGGGCAAGCTGCCGGTCAATCTGGCCATCTCGCTCGTCGATCCGTCCGGTGAAATGGTCGCCCGCGATTTTGTCCGTGCTTCGCTTCCGGCGGCCGGTATTGCTGCCGGCGCTTCTGCCGATGTGATCACCGAAGTGCCTGCCAAGGATGTGGTCGGTAAGAGCTTGCGCTTCGGGCTAGTGCAGGAAGCCATTGTGTGGTTCAGCGACTTCAACGTCGCAACCGTGGACTATGGTCCTCTGACGGCTTGCGACGACCAGGGCAAGCCGACCATCTGCGGCAAGGATGGCAAGCCGCTGCAGCACGTGGCGCAGTAAGCCACTGACAGGGACGAAGCCGTTCTGGCTCATGCTCGGATCCAATCCGAATAACAAAGAGATAGTGTTAATGAAGACTGCGTTGATTACCGGAATCTCCGGCCAAGATGGGGCATATCTTGCGGAATTGCTGCTGGAGAAGGGATACCGTGTTTACGGCACGTACCGTCGCACGAGTTCCGTCAACTTCTGGCGCATCGAGGAGCTGGGGATTGCTGCGCACCCGAACCTTCATCTGATCGAATACGATCTGACCGACCTTGGTTCGAGCATCCGCATGCTCGAAAGCACGCAGGCGACCGAGGTGTACAACCTTGCCGCCCAGAGCTTTGTCGGCGTCTCGTTCGACCAGCCTACAACCACGGCTCAGATCACCGGCATCGGCCCGGTCCATCTGCTTGAGGCGATCCGCCAGGTGAACCGGGATATTCGCTTCTACCAGGCGTCCACCTCGGAGATGTTCGGGAAAGTGCAGGCGGTCCCGCAGATCGAAAGCACGCCGTTCTATCCCCGCAGCCCCTATGGTGTGGCCAAGCTCTACGCACACTGGATGACGGTCAATTACCGCGAGAGCTACGACATCTTTGGGTCGAGCGGCATCCTGTTCAATCACGAAAGCCCGCTGCGCGGCCGCGAGTTCGTGACGCGCAAGATCACCGACTCGGTAGCCAAGATCAAGCTGGGCATGCTCGACTGCCTGGAACTGGGCAATCTGGATGCCAAGCGCGATTGGGGCTTTGCACGGGAGTACGTCGAAGGCATGTGGCGCATGCTGCAGGCGGATGAGCCCGATACCTTCGTGCTTGCAACGAACCGGACCGAGACGGTCCGTGACTTCGTGAACATGGCCTTCAAGGGTGCCGGGATCAATGTCGAGTTCCGTAACAGCGATCAGGACGAAATCGCGGTCGATACTGCGACGGGCAAGACGGTGATGAAGATCAACCCGAAGTTCCATCGTCCAGCCGAGGTCGATCTGCTCATTGGCAATCCGGAGAAGGCCGAACGCGTGCTGGGTTGGCGTCCTGAGACCACGCTGGAAGCGCTTTGCCAGATGATGGTCGACGCTGATCTGCGGAGGAACGAGCGTGGTGCTTCCTTCTGACCTGAATGGCAGGCGGGTGCTGGTCACGGGAGCGTCCGGTTTTACCGGACGCTACGTGATCGACGACCTGAAGAAGCAGGGCTGCGAGGTGGTGGCCATGGGAGGTGCGGCACAGTCCGCTCCTTCCTGGGCGGCGTCTCTGACGCCTGCCGACGCCTGTCGGCAGGCAGACCTCGGCGATCTCGACGGATTGCGTGGCCTGCTCAAGGACACCCGTCCTGATGTGATCATCCATCTGGCGGCGCTGGCGTTCGTGGCCCACGGGGGGGCGGACGACTTCTACCAGGTCAACCTGATCGGCACGCGGCATCTGCTGCAGGCCATCGACGATGCATCGCTCAGCCCCACGCGTGTGCTGATTGCCAGCAGTGCGAATGTGTACGGCAACTCTTCGGCCGGGCGCTTGGACGAGTCGGTTGCTCCTGCACCGGCCAATGACTATGCGATCAGCAAGCTCGGCATGGAGTACGTCGTGCGCCTTTGGCAGGATCGTCTCCCGATAACTGTCGTCCGGCCTTTCAACTACACCGGCCGGGGCCAGGCGGAGAATTTCCTGATTCCCAAGATCGTGTCGCATTTCGCAAAGCGAGCGCCGAACATCGAACTGGGCAACCTGGACGTGGCGAGAGATTTTGGCGATGTCAGGGCGGTTGCGGCGGCTTACCGCGGATTGCTGCAGGCCGACGCTGCCGTTGGCCGCACCATCAACGTGTGCTCGGGGATCGCGTTCTCACTGCGCGACGTGATTGAGTTGTGCACGGACATCACGGGCCATTCACTCACTGTATCGGTGAATCCGGCGTTCGTACGGGCCAATGAGGTCAAGACGCTCTGCGGAGACAACACGCTGTTGCGTCATACGATCAGTGACTGGTCCTGCCCGCCGCTGCGTGAAACGCTCGAGTGGATGCTTACAGCGCAGGACGCTTGAGGAAGAGGCCGGGAAGCCCCCGGCTTGCCATGCTGGAAGATTGATCGGGTGGGCGGCGCAGATGCGCCGCCCACTTTTTTTCGGTCACTTTGGGGAGGCTGTCCGGTAACGGCACAATGGCAACTGTTCGCCGGTGCGCTCCCATCGGATTGCCAGCATACGCGGATCGCCCTCTCCGGCACGCACGGCCGGTGCATCGTTCTGCAGGACGATCTTCTGCGTGTCAGCCGGAATGTCCAGCTGAACATTGACCAGCGACTCAGGCCGCAACTGGACATCGGACAACGTGCGGCCGGCTCCGTCACTGATGCGCACATTCATCGGCCGGATGGTTCCCAGCGTCAGCGTGATTTCACAGCTGGCCGCGCCTGCCGGCGCGGGGGAGAGAGCAAACGTGGGTCGATCACTCGACCATGTCCAGCGATGATGCTCGTCCTGTTCAAGCACTGACCAGCCGCTGCCCTCAATGAATGCGCGAGCGGTCGCACGGACGGGAACGCCACTGATCGTGGCCACCTGGCTGCCGTCGGTATCGCTGAGCACTTCGCCATGCGTGCGTTGCGCGAAGAGCGTCTGTATCTCCGTCATCTTCGGGGTAAGCGCGCGTTGATCGAGTACCAGGGCAGAGAAGCCAACTGCTTGGATGGCGTCTACAAAGGCACTCGGGGGAAGGGCATTCACGTCGGCGAGCCAGTTTCCTTCGGGGCGGGCGCGCATTGCGCCGTGGCTCCAATGCAGTCCCGGTGCGTGCAAGGTGTTTCGGAACTGGGTATAGCTTCCCAACACTTCATCAGCGCTCTCGGGATAGCTCATGTAGGGAAGCTGCATGACCATTGCCCCGGCCGGCAGCTTGGCTGTCAGTTGCTGCCCGAATGCGCGATCGTACTGGTAGCGGGTAGCAGTTCCCGCACGCTCCTGGCGTGGTTGGCGGTAGGACGGGCTGATCTGGTCGGCGATCACGAACAACGCCAACGAAGCCAAGCCTACGCCCGCGACAATGCCCGAAGCAGCACCAAACCTGGGGTATTTTTCGCGAAGATGGTTCCAGATCAGCTGAAGCGTCGCACCGGAGATGATCAGACTGAACAAGGCGATGTAAGGCGAGATGCGATTGAGTGCCCGGATCTGCGGCGATACAAACAGGGCAAACAGGCTTCCCAACCCGCCCATCGTCGCATACAGGAACAGCGCCATCAGCAACACTGCGCAAAGCTGCTGCGAAGGATGGAAATGGCGTCGAACCGACGGCATGAACAGCATCAAAAGCCCCATTACGAAGCCCGCGCTTGCCAATGCGCCCAAGGTCGCTGTGCCGTTCTCGTTGACCGGCGTCGATTCGGCATCGTACTTGGCGCGAACCTTGGCAAGAAGCGGAACACGATGCTGCTGAACCGGCAGCAGCATCTGAGCCATTCGCAGCGAGTAGATCTCGCTCTCGATCAAACCGCGCTTGGCGACTGAAGGATTGGGTCCGTTCTCACGGTTGAACATCTGGGTGGGGATCAACTGTACGGCCACGCACAGCACGATGATGGCACCCAGCCCACCTGCGCGGATCGCGGGGCGGAGCGACGCCTGCTGCGCCGACTGAACAAGTGCAGCCACCGCCAGTACGATGCAGGTAAAGAATGCGTAGTAAACGCCGGTCGTGCCGCACCAGATGCATGCCAGAGCAATCGCAGCGACGCCCAGCCAGCGTCTGTTGCGCGACTGGGAAGGCTCCAGCAACGGCGAGGCGAGACGGAGCGCGAGCCAAAGTGCGACTACCGCCGTGCTGTAATTGCCGTAGAAAAGATGCACCATCCGCTGAAAATGGAAGGGCAGCAGGGCGAATGCGAGTCCAACGATGAATGCAAGGCCGGGGGACAGCCGGCAGCGGCGCGCAATGGCGAATCCGGCGGCAGCGGTGAGTCCGACGCTGAACAGCAGATAGAGGTTGAAACCCAGGCCGTAGCCGCCGCTGAAGAGCACTGCAGCGACCGCCATGTTGCTCAGGTCGCCATTCGGGAAGTCGATGTTCTGGGTGGTAAACGGTGCGCCGGCGTTATGGATGTTCGACAGGCCGCCGGATTGGGCGAAACTCTGCACGATATAGCCATACTGCAGGGCATCTCCGCCGTAGACCATCGGCGTGTCCATCGAGCCGCGCTGCATGCCGCTCGCGAACCAGAATACGATCATGGAAAGCGCCGCTACCAGCAGCGCCAGTGCCCACGCTTTGCCTGTGTTCGTCGGCATTCGCAGGTCACTGCTGAGCATCGGAACGTTCCTCGAAGATGAACATCGGCTTGTGCTTCACCTCATCAAGAATGCGCCAGAGGTACTCACCGATCACGCCGAGCATCAGCATGATCATCCCGCCGATCACCAGCCCAACGATCATCAGAGGGGCCCAACCAGGGAAGGGGGTGGCACGCAGCGCCCAGGCGGCTGTCACCACCAAGGCATACAGCAACCCAAACGCGGAAACTGCAACGCCGGACAGGGACATCATCCGAATGGGGAGGTAAGAGCCATCGATGACGTAGTCGAGGAAGAGCTTGAGCTTGCGTCCGAAGTTGTACTGCGACTTGCCAATGGTGCGCTTCCGGCGGGCATAGGGCAGCAGTGCCGTCCGATAGCCTGCCCAGAGGATGTCGCCCTGGAAGTAGCGGTTGCGCCCCTGGTAATCCAGGAAGGTATCGGTGGCGCGGCGGCTCATCAGTACGAAGTCGAAACCGCCCTCGGGGATGTTGCGATTGGACATGCGCAGGATGCCGTAGGCCACCTTCGAGAAGAAGTTGGAAGCGACCGAATCCTGTCGGTCGTTACGGTGTCCGATCACGACGTCGAAGCCGGACTCCCAACTGCGAACCATCTGTACGGTGAGCTCGATCGGGTCCTGGAGGTCCGCAGAAATATTGATGACGGCATCGCCGGCGGACTTGTGGTAGCCGGCAATGATGGCCGGGACCTGGCCGAAGTTCCGGGTAAAGCGGAACGGCCGGACGTTCGGATCCTCGGCAGCCAACTGCTGGATTTCTTCCCAGGAGGCGTCCTTGGATCCGTCGTTGACGAAGACAATCTCGTAGCGATGGTCGGCAAGGTCCTGTTCGAACAAAGCACGGATGCCTTCCCAGGTGGGGCGCAGGGAACCGGAATTGTTGTAGACGGGAACGACGTAACTGATCAATGCCATATCAGGAGTCCAGCTCGCGGGCAAGCGCCGTGCAGACAGTATCGATCTGCTGGTCGCTGATGCCGAGGAAGAAGGGGAGGCCGATGATGCGACCTGCAAGACGCGTGGCCACCTCAGGCGCTCCGGCCACTGGGCAGTCGCGCAGCGCCGGCTGCTGATGCAGGGCAGGGGTGTACCACCGACGGGTTTCCACCCCATTGGCAGCCACGGCTGCACCGATGGTGATGGCGTCCCGGCCTTCGGGCAGCAGCACGGCCATCAGCGGATACACGCCGTCTTCAGGCTTCTCTTGAAAGATCAAGGCCGGGCATGCCGAGCGCAGCCGGGCCATGTAGTCGGCATACAGCGCACGCCGGTCCTGCTTGACCTGTTCCCACATGTCAAAGGATGCCAGTCCAAGGGCGCAGTGGTACTCGCTCATCTTGCCGTTGGTGCCCAGCGCGGTGAGACTTCCACTGCGTGTATCCAAGCCGAAGTTGGACAGCATTCGGATCTGCTGGATGCGCTCGGGGCTGGGGGAGACGACCACCCCCCCTTCGGCAGCACCGAACGATTTGGTCGCGTGGAAGCTGAAAACCACGTCGGCCAATTCGCCAGCGGACTGATTCCCGTAGGCGCCTGCTGCGTCGACGATGACCGGGATGCCTGTATCGCGCTCGAACTGGTCCCAGCCTGCCATGTCCTGCGGCCGACCAAAGGTGGCAACAGGCATCACCGCATCGATGCGGTGGTGCTCCAGTGCTTGCCGGGCGATCTCGGGCGTCAGCGACCAGCCTCCTTCATCGATATCGGCGATCACCGGCTGCATGCCGACTCGGCGCACGGCAGTGGCGGTCGCAACGAAGGTCAGAGACGGCAGCAACACGTTTGCACCGCCACTCAGCCCGCGCGCCTGCAAAGCAAGCTCAAGCCCGACAGTGCAGTTGGAAATAGTCGTGACGCCGGCCTGCTGGACCGAAAGATCGTCGGAGACGCGCTGCTCCAGCTGTCGGCTGAGCGGCCCGAAGTTGGTGTAGTGACGATTGCTGTCGATCTGCCGGAGGTACGGCAGCGCCTGATCGATCGTAGGCATGAGCGGGACGAGCAGCGGAATCTTTTCCATGAATCACCGGGAAAATGTGAAGTACTTGTGGACCAGATAGCTGGCCACAGTCGATACAGCAAGGAAGACGGCCTGGAGCAACGCGGTGTTGGCACCTGTCACTGCTTTGGCCAACGGAAGAAGCAACAGGTTCGCGATGAAGATGGAACTGTTGGACACGACGAACCGTCCAAATTCCGGAAACCAGTGGCGCTGCGAACGGAACACCACCAGCCGCTGGGTCAAAAACGAGTGCGGCAGGGCCACGCAGTAGCTCGCCACCAACGTGGCCATGACGCCCCAGTGCGGCTCGACCGTGAAATGGAAAAGCAGGAAGACCAGGTAGCCCACCAGCGTGTTCCAGCCGCCGACGGCGAGGAACCGCAGTTTCTCATTCGCGTAAAGCTCGGCGAGGCGGGGCAGCGTCATGCCGTTGCGCGTGTCAGCGGGCGGGCCGGATTGCCCACGTAGGTCGCGTGTGCCGGCACATTGCCGACCACCACTGCGCCCATGCCGACGATGGCATCCATGCCGATCTCCTGCCGTTCACGGATGCAGCTCATCGCGCCGAGGTAGGCGGTAGCACCGATGGTGCAATTGCCGCTGATGATGGCGCCGGGAGCGGTGGTGACGAAATCGCCCAGTACGGAGTCATGCCCCACCTGAGACCCGCGGTTGAGCTGCACATGGCGACCGAGGTGGATGTTGGTCGTAAGGATGCAGCCCGCGTGCAGGATTACGCCCTCCGGGACGGACAACTGTGCGGGTGTGATTGCCGAAGGGTGGATGAAACTCGGGAACCGGGTGCCAGCTGGCAGGCTTTCGACCACCTTGCGCCGTGCGCGACTGTCGCCGATGGCGACGATCGCCTCGTGCGGGCCGGGATCGAAATCGCCCCGCCGTCGCAGTGGGAAGTCCTCGACCGTGGTATCGGACCAGTACTGGTCATCCACGAAGAAGCCCGCGATGGCGTCGCGGGCAATACCACACTGGAGCAGCAGCAGTGCCGTTTCGCGCGCGTGACCGCCCGCGCCAAAGATGGCGATCACACGGTCATGCGCTACTCCGGCGTTACTGGGGGGCACGGCCATACTGGTCTTCAAACCGCACGATGTCATCCTCACCCAGATAGCTGCCCGACTGCACCTCGATCAGCTCAAGCGGCAGCTTGCCCGGATTCTTGAGGCGATGGGTCACGCCGAGCGGGATGTAGGTGCTCTGGTTCTCGGTGAGCAGGATCACCTCGTCGCCGCGGGTGACCTCGGCAGTGCCGCTGACCACGATCCAGTGCTCGGCGCGGTGGTGGTGCATCTGCAGGCTCAGCGTGGCACCGGGCTTGACCGTGATGCGCTTGACCTGGAAACGGGCGCCGTTGTCGATGGAGTCGTACGCACCCCACGGGCGGTAGACCTTGCGGTGCGCAGCGGCTTCGCTGCGGCCGTCGCGCTTGATCTGGCCGACGATTTCCTTGACGTCCTGCACGCGGTCCTTGTGGCCCACGAATACGGCGTCGTCGGTCTCCACGACCACCACATCTTCCAGCCCGACCATCGCGATCAGGCGGGTGCCGTAGGCATAGCTGTTGCGGCAGTCCAGCGCGATGACGTCGCCGTGGCAGGCATTGCCGTCGGCGTCCTTGTCTGACACGTCCCACAGTGCCGACCAGGAGCCCACGTCATTCCAGCCGGCATCCAGCGGAACCACGGCGGCATCGGCGGTCTTTTCCATCACCGCATAGTCGATCGAATCGTTGGGGCTGGCCGCGAAGGCTTCGGCATCCAGGCGGATGAAGTCGCTGTCACGCGAGGCCTTGTCCAGTGCGGCGCGGCAGGCCGCCAGCATGGCCGGCTGCAGCGCCTCCAGCTCCTGCAGGTAACGGGATGCCTTGAACAGGAACATGCCGCTGTTCCAGTAGTACTCGCCGGAGCTGACGTACTGCTGGGCGGTCTCCAGGTTCGGCTTCTCGACGAAGCGGTCGACGCCGCGCACACCTTCGCCGGCGTGGGCCTTGATGTAGCCATAGCCGGTTTCCGGGGCCGTCGGCACGATGCCGAAGGTGACCAGCTTGCCGGCATCAGCGGCCACAGCCGCCTGCTTGACCGCCGCGTGGAAGGCGGCATCGTTGCGGACCACATGGTCGGACGGCAGCACCAGCAGCAGCGCGTCCTCACCGCCGGCCAGCGCCTGCAGCGCGGCGATGGCGATCGCCGGTGCGGTGTTGCGCCCGATCGGCTCGAGAATCAGCGCCTGCGGCACCACGCTGCATTCGCGCAGCTGTTCGGCGGCCATGAAACGGTGTTCCTGGTTGGCCACCACGATCGGCGCCCTGCCGGCGATGGCGGCCACGCGGTTCCAGGTGGCCTGCAGCATCGTGACATCGCCCACCAGCGGCAGGAACTGTTTCGGGTATGCCTCGCGCGAGAGCGGCCAGAGGCGGGTACCGGAGCCACCGGAAAGGATGACGGGGAGAATGGGCAACATGGAGATCGTCCTGAATCAGTGTTGGGGGGCTTGTCCGCCGATCAGAGCGGTGAGCTCTTCGGTCCGGGCGCGCAGCAGCGCGGCATCGCCACGGGTCTCGACGTTCAGCCGCAGAAGCGGTTCGGTATTGGAGCTGCGCAGGTTGAAACGCCAGGTGGCGAATTCGACGCTGACCCCATCGGTGTGATCCAGTTCGGGCGCCTGGTCCGCATAGTGGGCCAGCACGCGGGCGGTCGCGGCCTTGGCGTCGTTGACGCGGAAGTTGATCTCGCCGCTGCAGGGGAAGGCCTGCATGCGATCGGCGACCAGGTCGCCAAGCGACGTGCCGGTCTGCGAGACCAGTTCGGCGATCAGCAGCCACGGAATCATGCCGGAGTCGCAGTAGGCGAAGTCGCGGAAGTAATGGTGCGCGCTCATCTCGCCACCGTAGATGGCATCTTCGGCGCGCATGCGCTCCTTGATGAACGCGTGGCCGGTTTTGCTCATGATCGGCACGCCACCGGCCTGTTCGACCATTTCAACCGTGTTCCAGGTCAGGCGCGGGTCGTGGATGATCTTGCCGCCTGGCCGGCGCTTGAGCAGTGCCACGGCCAGCAGGCCGACCAGGTAGTAGCCCTCGATGAATGCGCCGGTGCTGTCGAAGAAGAAGCAACGGTCGAAATCGCCGTCCCAGGCAATGCCGAAATCGGCGCCGTGGGCGCGCACCGCATCGGCCGTGGCGGCGCGGTTTTCCGGCAGCAGCGGGTTGGGGATGCCGTTGGGGAACGTGCCGTCGGGCTCATGCTGGATGCGGATGAACTCGAACGGCAGGTGTGGTGCCAGTTCGTCGATCACCAGACCGGCGCCGCCGTTGCCGGCGTTGACCACGATCTTCAACGGCTTCAGCGCGGCCACATCGACATAGCCCAGCAGGTGCTGGATGTAGGCGGTTTTGTCGGTATCGCTGCGCACCACACCCTCCCCCGAGGGCAGCGGTGCATCACCGGCGGCAAAGTCGCGCACGTCGAACAGGCCGGTGTCGCCGCTGATCGGGCGCGCGTGTTCACGCACCAGCTTCATGCCGTTGTAGCCCATCGGGTTGTGGCTGGCGGTGACCATCACGCCGCCGGCGGCCTGGCGGTGGAAGGTCTGGAAATAGACCTCCTCGGTACCGCACAGCCCGATGTCGATCACATCACGGCCTGCACCGGTGAATCCTTTTTCCAGGGCAGCCTGCAGCTCCGGGCTGCTCAGGCGGATGTCGCGTCCCAGGACGACAGGCCCCGGTCCCAGCAGGGACGCGGTGCCGGCGCCAATGCGCTCGGCGAGGGCCACGTCCAGTTCTTCCGGAACGCGGCCGCGGATGTCGTATGCCTTGAAACAGGGGAGCGTCATCAATGCAGTCCTTACGGGGGTGACCGCCGATTATAGCGACAGCGTTCTGAGGAACGGGTCGCTTTTTCGAGCGGAGGGCCTTCCAGGGCCAGAGAATGAAAGGGCCGCGACACCCTCTGGTGGCGCGGCCCAGGCGTCACACAGCGCTTACAGCGCCGCTTCGAGCTCAGGCAGCAACGTGAACAGGTCCCCGACCAGACCGATGTCGGCGATCTCGAAGATCGGCGAATCCGGGTCCTTGTTGATGGCCACGATGGTGCCGGCATCCTTGATGCCGGTCAGGTGCTGGATGGCGCCGCTGATGCCCACGGCCACGTACAGCTCCGGCGAGATGATCTTGCCGGTCTGTCCGACCTGCAGGTCGCTGGGGACATAACCGGCATCCACCGCCGCACGCGATGCGCCGACGGCGGCGCCGAGCTTGTCGGCCAGCTGGAAGATGACCTTGAAGTTCTCTTCCGAACCGACGCCGCGGCCGCCGGAGACCACGCGCCTGGCGCTCTGCAGGTCCGGTCGGTCGGTGGCGCCCGCGGCCAGCCCGATGAAGCGGGTGTGGGTCGGCAGGGCCGCGTCCACGCTGGCCGCTTCAACGGCGGCGCTGCCGCCCTTGGCCGCTTCCGGCCAGGACGCGGCGCGCACGGTGGCAACCACGATCTGGTCGGCCGGCACGTCCACCGTGATGATCGCATTGCCGGCATAGATCGGGCGCTTGAAGCTGTGGCTGCCTTCGACGGTCATCAGGTCGGAGACCTGGTTGACGCCGAGCAGGGCGGCCACGCAGGGCATCAGGTCCTTGCCGAAGGTGGTCGACGGCCCGAACACATGCGTGTAGCCCTTGGCCAGCTGTGCGATCTGCGGTGCCAGCACCTGGGCCAGGGCCTGGGCATTGGCGGCGTTGGCCACAGTCAGTACCTTGGCCACACCGGCCAGTTCGGCGGCCTGGGCGGCGACCGCGGCCGGGTCGGCCGCCAGCACGACCACGTCGATGCTGGCGCCGCTGATGGCGGCCGCGGCGCTGACGGTCTTGGCGGTGGCGGCGTTGAGCTTGCCGTCATGGTGTTCGGCAACAACGAGGATCTTGGTCATTACAGCAACCCCTTCTGCTTGAGTGCGGCGACCAGTTCGGCCGCGTCCTTGACCATCACGCCCTTGCTGCGCTTGACCGGCGCGGCGTAGTGGGTGGTGCTGAAGGTGTCGGCGGCGTCCACGCCCAGATCGGCCAGCGGCAGGGTTTCCAGCGGCTTGGCCTTGGCCTTCATGATGTCGGGCAGCTTGATGAAGCGCGGCTCGTTCAGGCGCAGGTCGGTGGTGACCACGGCCGGCAGGTCCACTTCCAGCGTTTCCAGGCCGGCGTCGACTTCACGGGTGACCGTGGCCTTGCCGTCGGCGATGTCCAGCTTGCTGGCGAAGGTCGCCTGCGGACGGCCCCACAGCGTGGCCAGCATCTGGCCGGTCTGGTTGGCATCGTCGTCGATCGCCTGCTTGCCGAGGATCACCAGGTCCGGCTGTTCCTTTTCGACCAGCTTGAGCAGGGTGCGCGCGGCGGTCAGCGGCTGGATGGCCTGGTCGGTGACCACGTGGATGGCCCGGTTGGCGCCCATCGCCAGACCATTGCGCAGGTGGGCCTGGGCGTCGGCCGGTGCGATGGTGGCGACGACCACCTCGGTGGCGATGCCCTTGTCGCGCAGACGCAGCGCTTCTTCCAGGGCGATCTCGTCAAAGGGGTTGGGCGACAGCTTGACGCCGTCGGTGACCACGCCGGAACCGTCCGGCTTGACCTGAATGCGGACGTTGTAGTCCACCACGCGCTTGTACGCGACGAGGATTTTCATCTGGTGCGGGATCCTTCAATAACGGGGGAACGTCCGGTCCTTGGAACAGCAACCGGTTCGGGGGTGGGACCTGGATTCTAACTGGCTGCGCGGCACCATGCGAATGCGTATGGTGATGCGGCGATGCAGCAAAAAAGGGCGTCCGCGCCGGTGGCGTTCACCTCCGGCAGGCAGTCGTGAAGGCGGGTGCGATGTATGCTGTGCCGCTGTGCCGGGGCGGCCTGTCTACTCGCCCGGGACGTAACCGAACAGGAGAACGGGTAGTGCCCACTTGGCTTGTAACCGGCGGAGCCGGCTTCATTGGCGGTAATTTTGTACTGGAGGCGGTTGCCAACGGCGTGCGCGTCATCAATCTGGATGCGCTGACCTACGCGGGCAACCTCAAGACCCTGTCCTCGCTGGACGGCAATGCCAACCACGTGTTCGTCGAGGGCGACATCGGTGACCGGGCGCTGGTGGCCCGGCTGCTGGCCGAGCATCAGCCGGACGCGGTGCTGAACTTTGCGGCCGAAAGCCATGTGGACCGTTCCATCGATGGTCCCGGTGCCTTCATCCAGACCAACGTGGTGGGCACGCTGGGATTGCTCGAGGCGGTCCGTGACTACTGGAAGGCGCTGCCGGCCGCGCAGGGCGCGGCGTTCCGCTTCCTGCACGTGTCCACCGACGAGGTGTACGGCACCCTGGGTGAGACCGGCAAGTTCAGCGAAACCACCCCGTACGCACCGAACTCGCCGTATTCGGCGTCAAAGGCGGCCTCGGACCATCTGGTGCGCGCGTTCCACCACACCTACGGGTTGCCGGTGCTGACCACCAACTGCTCCAACAACTACGGCCCGTACCACTTCCCCGAAAAGCTCATCCCGCTGGTGATCGCCAAGGCGCTGGCCGGCGAGCCGCTGCCGGTGTACGGCGACGGCAGGCAGGTGCGCGACTGGCTGTTCGTGTCCGACCACTGCGAAGCGATCCGCACCGTGCTGGCCAAGGGCCAGGTCGGCGAGACCTACAACGTGGGCGGCAACTCCGAGAAGGAGAACATCGAGGTGGTGCACGCGATCTGCGCGCTGCTCGATGCACGTCGTCCGCGCGAGGACGGCCAGCCGCGCAGCAGCCAGGTCACCTACGTGGCCGACCGCCCCGGCCATGACCGTCGTTATGCGATCGACGCCTCCAAGCTCAAGGAACACCTGGGCTGGGAGCCGAAGTACACCTTCGAGCAGGGCATCGCGTTCACCGTGGACTGGTACCTGGACAACCAGGCATGGGTCAACGGCGTGCTCGACGGCAGCTACCGTCTGCAGCGCATCGGCACCGCCGCCTGACCGGCGGCGATCACCAGACACAGGACAACCGCATGACGCAACGCAAGGGCATCATTCTCGCCGGTGGCTCAGGCACCCGGCTCTATCCGATCACCAAGGGCGTCAGCAAGCAGCTGCTGCCGGTGTATGACAAACCGATGATCTATTACCCGCTCAGTGTGCTGATGCTGGCGGGAATCCGGGATGTGCTGATCATCAACACGCCGCACGAGCAGGCTCTTTTCCAGGCACTTCTGGGCGATGGTTCGCAGTGGGGCATGAACATCGAGTACGCGGTGCAGCCGAGTCCGGACGGGCTGGCGCAGGCCTACCTGATCGGCCGCGATTTCATTGGCGGCAAGCCGAGCTGCCTGGTGCTGGGCGACAACATATTCCACGGACACGGCCTGAGCGAGGTGCTGCGCAGCGCCGACCAGCGCGAGCAGGGGGCCACCGTGTTCGGCTACTGGGTGAATGATCCGGAGCGCTACGGCGTCGCGGAGTTCGACAAACAGGGCCGGGTCGTGGATCTGGTCGAGAAGCCGGAGAAGCCGCGCTCGAACTATGCAGTCACCGGTCTGTACTTCTACGACGGCAACGCCAGTGACTATGCCGCCGATCTCAAGCCGTCCCCGCGCGGTGAGCTGGAAATCACCGACCTCAACCAGCGTTATCTGCGCGACGGGCACCTGCATCTGGAGGCCCTCGGACGCGGATTCGCCTGGCTGGATACGGGTACCCACCAGTCGCTGCTGGAGGCATCCAACTTCATCGAGACCATCCAGACCCGCCAGGGCCTGCAGGTATGCTGTCCGGAAGAGATCGCGTTCGGGCGAGGCTGGATCGACGCAGCGCAGCTGGAAGCCCTCGCGGCCCCGCTGATCAAGAATGGCTACGGCCAGTACCTGCACAAGCTGCTGCAGCGGGGCGTTGTGCAGTGAAAGTCATCCCGTCTTCCCTGCCGGGTTGCGTGCTGATCGAACCGGCGGTGTTCGGCGACTCGAGGGGCTTCTTCTTCGAGACGTGGAACGCCGAACGCTATGCCGCGCAGGGATTGCCGGCCACCTTCGTGCAGAGCAATGTGTCCAGTTCCGCCAAGGGCGTCCTGCGTGGCCTGCATTACCAGTGGCCGCGGCCGCAGGGCAAACTGGTGACGGTGCTGCAGGGCGAGGTGTATGACGTGGCGGTCGACATCCGCCGTGGCTCGCCCACGTTCGGCCGCTGGGAAGCCTTCATTCTCAGCGGCGAGAACCGCCGTCAGCTGTGGATCCCGCCGGGGTTCGCGCACGGCTTTGCGGTGCTGTCCGAGACGGCCCTGTTCAACTACCTGTGCACCGACGTGTACGTCAAAGAGGCCGATGCGGCCATCCGCTGGAATGATGCCGACCTCGCCGTCGACTGGCCGATCAGCGCCCCGTCGCTGTCGGCCAAGGATGAGCAGGCCCCGTTCCTGGCGGACATCGACCCCGACCGGCTGCCGGTCTACACGGCATGACCGCGCTGGTGCTGGGCGGCAATGGTCAGCTCGGGCAGGAACTGCTGCGCGCGCTGGCGCCGTCCGGACCGCTGACCGCCACCACCCGCAGCGGCCGGCTCGCCGACGGCACGGTGTGCGAGGTGGCTGATCTGGATCGACCGGCATCGCTGCCGGTGATGCTCGACCGCCTGCGGCCCTCCGTGGTGGTCAATGCGGCCGCGTACACGGCTGTCGACCGGGCGGAGCAGGAGCCGGACGCCGCGCGCCGGGCGAACACCGAGGCCTCTGCGGCCATCGCACGCTGGTGCGCACGGCACGACGTGCCGTTTGTGCACTACTCGACCGACTACGTCTTCGATGGGCGCTCACGCGTGCCGTATCGGGAGGACGCGCCCACCGCGCCGCTCAACGTATACGGCACCACCAAGCGCGACGGCGAAGACGCCATCCGTGCCGCCGGCGGCCGCCATCTGATCTTCCGCACCGCCTGGGTATACGCCCCGCACGGCACCAATTTTCTGCGCACGATGCTGCGGGTGGGCGCCGAGCGTGATGTGTTGCGCGTGGTCGCCGACCAGATCGGCACACCCACGCCGGCAGCCCTGATCGCCGATGTCACCGCGCACGCGCTGCGACATCCCGGTGGCCTGTCCGGCACGTGGCACCTGACGGCCACGGGCGACACCAGCTGGCATGGATTTGCCGAAGCGATCTTCGCGGCGGCGGTGGCCCGAGGCGTGTTGTCGCGTGCACCGCGCGTGGAGGCGATCACCACCGCCGAGTACCCCACGCCTGCGCTCCGGCCTGCCTGCTCGCACCTTGATGTGACGCGCCTGCAGGCCGACTTCGGCCTTGCTCTGCCGACCTGGCAGGACGGCCTTGCGCAGGTGATGGCGCAGTTCCCCGCGCGCTGAACGCGCTGCAGCGCGGCAGGGAAAACAGCGTCCAGCCGCTACAATGCGCGCTTACATCAACGAGGTGAGGGCGTAGATGAGCAAGTCCCCGGACACCGCCACGCGGCGTGGCAAGCAGTACGCCAGCGCCGCCGAGGCACTGCAGGGCGTGATCGCCGATGGCCAGACCCTGGCGGTGGGTGGTTTCGGCCTGTGCGGCATTCCCGAGGCGCTGATCGCAGCGCTGCGCGACACCGGGGCCAAGGGCCTGACGGTGATCTCCAACAATGCCGGCGTGGATGGCTTCGGCCTGGGCCAGCTGCTGGAAACGCGCCAGATCCAGAAAATGATCTCGTCCTACGTGGGTGAGAACAAGGAATTCGAGCGTCAGTTCCTGGCCGGTGAGCTGGAACTGGAGTTCAACCCGCAGGGCACCCTGGCCGAGCGCCTGCGCGCCGGCGGCGCGGGCATTCCCGCGTTCTTCACCGCCACCGGCTACGGCACCGTGGTGGCCGAGGGCAAGGAAACCCGCGAGTTCGACGGCAAGCACTACGTGATGGAAACCGCGCTGCGCGCCGACGTGGCGCTGGTCAAGGCGTGGAAGGCCGACGAAGCCGGCAACCTGGTGTTCCGCAAGACCGCGCGCAACTTCAACCCGGCCTGCGCGATGGCCGGCAGGCTGTGCATCGTCGAGGTGGAGGAGGTGGTGCCGGTGGGCAGCATCGATCCGGACCAGGTCCACCTGCCCGGCATCTACGTGCACCGCATCGTGCACAACCCGCATCCCGAGAAGCGTATCGAACAGCGCACCATCCGTGCGGAGGGCAACTGACATGGCATGGACCCGCGATGAAATGGCGGCACGCGCCGCCCGCGAACTGACCGACGGCGCCTATGTGAATCTGGGCATCGGCCTGCCGACCCTGGTGGCCAACCATATTCCCGACGGCGTGGATGTCTGGTTGCAGTCCGAAAACGGCCTGCTCGGCATCGGCCCGTTCCCGACCGAAGACGAGGTCGATGCCGACCTGATCAATGCCGGCAAGCAGACCGTCACCGCCCGTGCCGGCGCCAGCTACTTCGGCAGCCACGACAGCTTCGCGATGATCCGCGGCGGCCACATCAACCTGGCCATCCTGGGCGCGATGCAGGTCACCGACAAGGGGGACCTGGCCAACTGGATGGTGCCCGGCAAGATGGTCAAGGGCATGGGCGGTGCGATGGACCTGGTGGCCGGCGTGCAGCGCGTGGTGGTGCTGATGGAGCACACCGCCAGGAACGGCGAGCACAAAATCCTGCCCGACTGCACCCTGCCGCTGACCGGCGTGGGCGTGGTCGACCGCATCATCACCGATCTGGCCGTGTTCGACGTCACCGACAGCGGCCTGGTGCTGGTGGAAGCCGCCCCTGGCGTGGGCATGGACGAACTGAAGGAAAAAACCGGCGTGGCGTTCGTCCAGGCCTGAGCGGACCGGAGGCGCATCGCAGCGTCCCGTCCGCGGGCGCTGCGGCAGCCCTGAGGAGTGCATGGATCTCCACCTTCCCGATGCCCGGGTGCACTGGCACCGCCACTGGCTGGCGGCCCCGGAGGCCGACGCGTTGCAGCGGCAGCTGCGCGAGGACGTGCCGTGGGAGGTACACCGCATCCGCCTGTTCGGGCGGCAGGTTGATTCGCCGCGGCTGAGCTGCTGGATGGGCGACCCCGCAGCGCGCTACCGCTATTCCGGCACGGACTTCGTGCCGGTGCCCTGGCATGCGGCGCTGCTGCCGCTGCGCGAGCGGCTGGCCGTGCTGTGCGGGACCGCGTTCAACAGTGTGCTGCTCAACCGCTACCGCGATGGCGACGACGGCATGGGCTGGCACAGCGACAACGAAGCCGAGCTGGGTCCGGCCCCGCTGATCGCCTCACTCAGCCTGGGGGCCGAGCGGCGTTTCCTGCTGCGCCGTCGCGACGACCACGCCCGCAAGGCCGAGGTGACGCTGGGCCACGGCGATCTGCTGTTGATGGGGGGGCAGACGCAGCGTCATTACCAGCATGCGCTGCCCAAGACCGCGCGGCCGCTGGCCGAGCGCATCAACCTGACTTTCCGCTGGATCGCGCCTTCCTGACAGCGGTGTGGCGATGCAGTGACGCACCGCCCGATGTCACTTCTGGTGATCGGCCTGGCCGGTGGTCAACGTCCAGCCGACGACCTCGGTGGTGAAGGCCTGCAGGCTCTGCTCGATGGCCTGGGCGACATCGGCCACCGCCGTGCTGCCAACCGGACGTTCCTGGCGGAAGGTGCGGTCGGCCACCACCCGCTGGTCCACCACATGGATCAGTTTGGCGTTGATCTCCAGCAGCGCGGTCGGGGTGGCCTGGCCGCGGTAGTCGGCCTCGAAGCGGCGCACGTCCAGGGCCAGCTTGTAGTCGGCGCGGATGCCGGTGGTGGCGCGCGCCACGCCGCCGATCCGGCCGGAATCCTCGAACCCGCGTACCAGCGCGTCGTCGACCATGTCGGTGGCCGGCTGCGCCCAGCTCACGCCCTTGTACACCTCCAGCTCGGAGGGCGAGGGGCGTACGTTGATGCGCGGGCTGTCGACCACGCGCGCGGCGGTGGGCTTGACCAGGATCAGCTGCCAGTCCACGCGCGGCCACGCCGGATCGGGCTGGATGCGTACCACCGGCGAATAGATGGTCACGGCGCTGCGCTCGCTGCTGCCCAGCAGCGAGCAGCCGCCCAGCAGGGTCGTCAGAGCGATCGGCAACAGGGTGCGGAGCAGGGTCGGGCGGCTCATTTGGGTTCGAACTCCTTGGGCGCGTCGTGGCCCAGCAGATAGCGTGCCGGATTGTTGTCCAGGCGGTCGCTGACCCGGCGCAGGTCGCGGATCAGCCCACGCAGCTCGGTCAGGGTCGGGCCAAGCTGGGCCAGGCCGTCGTTGGCGAAGCTGTTGATCGCGGCGCGGTTCTCGCCGAGGATCGAATCGGCGTTGCCGGCGGCCGAATCCAGCTTGGTCAGCGTGGTTTCCAGCTTGTCCAGGATCGGCGGCAGCTGCTGCACCAGATTGGTGTCCAGGCGCTGGATGGTGCCGTTGGTGGTCTTGAGCGTGGTGTCCAGGCTGCGCGCGGCGTCGCGCGCGCTGAGCAGCAGCGCCTGCGTGCCCTGGTCGCGGTCGGCCAGGCCGCCGCTGATGGTTTCCAGGTTGGCCAGCGTGGCGTTGATGCTGGCCACGTTGCGGTCGCTCAGCACCTGGTCCATGCGCTCGACGATGCGGTTGGCCACGTCGGTGATGTTCTGCAGCGCCGAGGGGGTGGTCGGAATGATCGGCGCCGGGTCCTTGTTGACCACCGTGAGCGGCTGCGCCTGGGGCGTGCCGCCGCTGAGCTGGATGATCGACGGCCCGGTCAGGCTGGTGATCGCCAGCTTGGCGCGGGTATCGGTCTTGACCGGCGTATTGGAGTTGAGCCGGATCCGTGCCACCACCTGGCGCGGGTCGTCGGGCACCAGGTTCAGTTCGGTGATCGAGCCGACCGCGATGCCGTTGTACTGCACCGGGCTGCCGACCGACAGGCCGGTCACGGCCTCACGGAACACCACCCGGTACTCGGTCCAGGTGCGGTCGGAGGAATACTTGGCGGCCCACAGGCCGAACGCCAGCAGCGCCAGTCCCACCACCAGAGTGAACGCGCCGATCAGTACGTAGTTGGCTTTGGTTTCCATGTGTCAGGTACCCGGAAAAATGCGGTTCATCAGGAGGTGGTCGCCGTCGCGTCGCGGTCGGAGGGCGGCGGCACGGCCGCGCGCGCGGCGCGGGCCCGTGGACCGTGGAAGTACTCCTGGATCCACGGATGGTCCAGCTGTTCGATCTCGTGCAGCGGGGCGTTGGCCACTACTCTGCGGTCGGCCAGCACCGCCACCCGGTCGCAGATGGCATACAGCGTGTCCAGGTCGTGCGTGATCAGGAACACGGTCAGACCCAGTGCTTCCTGCAGTGTTTTGATCAGGCGGTCGAAGGCGGCCGCGCCGATCGGGTCCAGACCGGCGGTGGGCTCGTCCAGGAACAGCAGCGGCGGATCCAGCGCCAGCGCACGGGCCAGGCCGGCACGTTTGCGCATGCCGCCGGACAGCTGCGAGGGCAGCTTGTTGATCGCATCGGCAGGCAGGCCGGCCAGCTTCACCTTCAGCAGCGCCAGTTCGTAGTGCCAGCGGTCGGGCAGTTCGCGATGGTGCTCCTTCAGCGGCACCTGCACGTTCTCGCCCACGGTCAGCGAGGAAAACAGCGCGCCATCCTGGAACAGCACGCCGGTGTTGCGTTCGATGTGCAGGCGATCGGCCGGATCGCCCGAACGCGCATCCACCCCGAGCACCTCGATACGGCCTTCGTCGGGCGCACGCAGGCCCAGAATGCTGCGCATCAGCACCGATTTGCCGGTGCCCGAGCCGCCGACCACGCCGAGGATCTCGCCGCGGCGCACGTCCAGATCCAGGCCGTCGTGCACCACCTGGCTGCCGAACCGGTTGGTGAGCCCGCGCACGCGGATGGCCAGGCCCGCGTCGTCGCAGACGGTGTCGTCGGGGGCCGGGGCGGGGGCAGGGACGGTGTGCATGGCTTACCAGCCCATCTTCATGAACCACAACGCGGCAAACGCGTCGAGGATGATCACCAGCGAGATGGCCTGCACCACGCTGGAGGTGGTGCGCTCGCCGACCGACTGCGCGGTGCCTTCCACTTTCAGGCCTTCCAGGCAGCCGATCAGGCCAATCACCAGCGCGAACACCGGCGCCTTGGACAGGCCCACCAGCATGTTGCGCACTTCCATCGTCTCGTGCATGCGTGCGATGTACATCTGCGGCGGAATATCCAGGTCGAACGCGCCCACGGTAATGCCGCCGGCCAGGCCGGCGGCCATCGCGATGAAGGTCAGCAGCGGCAGGGTGACCAGCAGCGCCACCAGGCGCGGCAGCACCAGCAGGTCGATCGGGTCCAGGCCGAGCGTCTTCATCGCGTCGATCTCCTCGCGCGCTTTCATGGCGCCGATCTGGGCGGTGAATGCGCTGGCAGTGCGGCCGGCCAGCACGATCGCGGTGAGCAGGACCGCAAATTCGCGCAGGAAGGCGATGCTGACCAGCTCCACTACGTAGATCTCCGCGCCGAAGTCGCGCAGGATCGTCGACCCGAGGAAAGCGATCACCGCGCCGACGAGGTAGGACAGCAGCGCCACCAGCGGCACCGCGTCCAGCCCGACCTGTTCCATCTGCGCCACCGTCGCCGTGAGCCGGAAGCGGCGCGGCTCCTTGAGCAGGCGGGCGCCCTTGACCAGGTTCTCGCCGAGGAAGCTGGCCAGCGCCACGATGTTGTGGCCCATGCCATGCACGCTGACGCCCAGGCGCTCCAGCGCGGCCAGCACGCCGAAGTCACGCTTGGCGCGCGGGCGGTCGTCGGCAACTTCCTCGATGGTGCACACCAGTGCCTGGTGTTCATCGCGGAAGACCAGCGCCTCCTCGGCCAGGTCGGCACGGTGCGCCACGCGCAGCACCTGCAGCACGCCGGCTGAATCGAGCTGGGTGATGCCGCTGGCATCGATGCCGGTCACCTTCTCCGGCGCGTCGCGCAGCACCTCGGCGGCCGCCAGCGCGGTGCGCAACGTCCATTGGCCGGACAACCGGATCAGGCCGGGGTCCTGGGCATCCTGCTCGAGATGGGGGGCTTGGGATGAAGTCATGGGGTCGTCCTGCGCGCAGCATACCTTGTCCGAGTGCAAGGCTAGAGCGCGTGATGCAGTGCGCGGACGTGCCGCAGTCCATGCGCGGTGCGGGGCTGCGGCGACGCCCGATGTTCTGCCCGGGCAAGGTTCAGGTAATACTACGACGCATGTCCGCCGATGCCGCCGCCATTCCCACCCCCCAAGCCACCTATGCACAACGGGTGGCGTTCGTCTCGGAGATCGCCGGGCGCCTGCACAGCTATGGCACCACCGCGCAGCGGCTGGAAGCGGCGGTGGTGGCGCTGGCGCAGCGACTGGACCTGGACTGTGAACCGTGGTCGAACCCGACCGGGCTGATCCTGAGTTTCAGCGACCCGACCAAGGCGATCGGCTCGTCGGACATCACCCGCGTGATCCGTCTGGCGCCGGGCGAAAACGATCTGCACAAGCTCAGCATCGCCGACCAGATCACCGATGCGGTCGCCAACGGCACGATGAGCATCGCCCAGGGCCATACCGCTCTGCGCCAGCTCGACAAGGACCCCGGCCGGCGCGGCAAGATCCGCATGATCCTGTCCTACAGCCTTGGCGCGGCCGGCGTGGCCGGGCTGTGGAAACTGCCGTGGCTGGATATCGCCACCGCCGGCATGATCGGGCTGCTGATCGGCCTGATGACGCTGTACACCGATCGTCGCCCCGCCAGCCGCGAAGCCAGCGAGGCGCTGGCGGCGCTGCTGGCCGGCACCGTGGCCGCGCTGGTGGCCTCGTTCATCGGGCCGCTCAACCTCAATACCGTCATCATCGCCTCGCTGGTGGTCATGCTGCCCGGCATGTCGCTGACCAACGCGGTCAACGAACTGGCCAGCCAGCATTGGGTATCGGGTACCGCACGCTTTGCCGGCGCGATCACCACGATCCTGAAATTGACCGTGGGGGCGGTGATCGCGGTCACGCTGTCGGGCATCATCGGCCTGGAACCGCACGTGCGCGCTTCGCGTCCGCAGGCGGACTGGGTGGAGTGGAGCGCGCTGCTGCTGGCCGCGTTCGCCTTTGCGATGCTGTTCAAGGCCAACCGCCGCGATTATCCCTGGGTAATGGCCGCGTCGGTGGCCGGCTACGCCATTTCCAAGTTCGCCGGCCAGGCCTGGGGCCTGCCGGCCGGCATTTTCATGTCGGCGATGCTGATGACCGCAGCGGGCAATCTGTTCGGCCGGCTGGTGCAGCGTCCCGGCGCGATCATCCGGCTGCCCGGCATCATCATGCTGGTGCCGGGCAGCACCAGCCTGCGCGGCGTGCTCACCCTGGTGCAGCAGCAGGACATGAGCGCCGGCCAGACCGTGCTGATGACCGTGCTCAACGTGGTGATGGCGCTGGTGGCGGGGCTGCTGTTCGGCAATCTTCTGGTGCCGGCGCGCAAGAATCTCTGAACGGGCTTTGCCGAAGCGGAAAACAAAAACGCCGGCACAGGGCCGGCGTTTTCATTCGCGGACGGGCCGCGATTACTTCTTGATCAGGAAATCTTCCGGCTTCTTGCCCTTGGCGGTATGCGCGGCCAGCCAGCGCGGCTGCTTGCCACGGCCGGTCCAGGTTTCCTTCGGATTGGCCGGGTTGCGGTACTTCGGCGCCACCTTGCCCAGCTTGCGCACGGCCTTCCTGGCCGGTGACGTGGCCGCCTTGGCGGCACGACCCCGTGCCGGCGCGGTGCCACCGAACAGTTCTTCCACCGAATAACCCTGCGCCTTGGCGAGCTTGGTCAGCTGCGCGCGCACCTTGCTGATGGCCGGCCGCTTGGCGACGATGGTCTGCTGCTTCTTCGCATTCTTGATCAGTGCGCCCAGCTCTTTGGCGGACAGGCCGCTCAGGTCAATGCTCATTTACCACTCCGGAATGTATATAAGGACAGGGTGAGCCGGTCCTTGGCATCGACAACAGCATACATTCCCGGAAGTCCGCGGTACAAACCCCGGGGAATAATCAATCACATCGTAAAACAGGAAAGCCGGGATATTGTCCCGGCTTTCTGTCATCACGCGGTCAAGGTCGCCATCAGCGCCGCCCGGTCCAGGTGCTGCGCTTCGCTGGCGCGGCGTGCCCGGTATTCGTAGGTCCCTGCGGCAAGGCCGCGGTCGGAGACCACCACGCGGTGTGGAACGCCGATCAGTTCCATGTCGGCGAACATCGCCCCCGGGCGCAGGCCACGATCATCCAGTGCGGCATCCAGCCCGGCGGCCTGCAGCTCGGCGAGCAGGTCGGCAGCAGCGGCGGCGATGGTCTCGTCCTGCTTGGGGTTGATCACGCACACCACCACCTGCCACGGCGCCATCGCGTCGGGCCAGATAATGCCGGCGTCATCGTGGTTCTGCTCGATGGCGGCGGCGACGATGCGCGAGATACCCACGCCATAACAGCCCATCGCCATCACCGCGGCCTTGCCGTTCTCATCCAGCACGGTGGCGTTGAGCGCCTGCGCATACTGGCGGCCAAGCTGGAATACGTGACCCACCTCGATGCCGCGGGCGATTCTCAGCTCGCCACCATCGGCGGCACGGTCGCCTTCCTTCGCGTTGCGGATATCGGCCACTTCCGGTTCGGGCAGGTCGCGGCCCCAGTTGACGCCGGCGAGATGGGCACCGGTTTCATTGGCGCCGATCACGAAGTCGGCCAGGGCCGCGACGTCGCGGTCGGCGACGATGCGCACCGGCTGGGCCGGGCCGAGCGGCCCGAGGAAACCGGGCTCGCTGCCCAGGTGCGCGGCGATCTCCGCCTCGCTGGCCATGCGGTAGCCCTGCAGGCCGGCCACCTTGGCCAGCTTGATCTCGTTGACGTCGTGGTCGCCGCGCACCAGGGCCAGCACGAAGCCGGCCTCGCTCATGATCGCGATCGACTTGACCGTGCGCTCCAGGCCCAGGCCGAGCAGCGCGGCGACAGCCTCGCAGGTCTTCTGGGTGGGCGTATCGACCTTGCGCAGCGCTTCGCTGGCGGCCGGGCGCGGGCCCGGGGCGGCGGCCACGGCCGCTTCCATGTTGGCCGCGTAATCCGAGCCGGTGGAGAACACCAGCGCATCCTCGCCGGAGTCGGCGATGACGTGGAATTCCTGCGACGCGTCGCCGCCGATCGCGCCCGAATCGGCCTGCACCATGCGGAAATCCAGGCCCAGGCGGGTGAAGATGCGGCTGTAGGCCGCCTTCATGTTTTCGTACTCGCGCACCAGGCACTCATCGTGCAGGTGGAAGGAGTAAGCGTCCTTCATCAGGAACTCGCGCGAACGCATCACGCCGAAACGCGGGCGGATCTCATCGCGGAACTTGGTCTGGATCTGGTAGAAATTGACCGGCAGCTGCTTGTAGCTGGACAGCTCCTGGCGGGCGAAATCGGCCGCGGCCTCTTCGGCGGTGGGGCTGTAGCAGAACACCTGTTCCTTGCGGTCCTTGATCTTGAGCAGCTGCGGGCCGAACTTTTCCCACCGGCCGGTGGCTTCCCACAGTTCCTTGGGCTGGATGGTCGGGATCTGGAACTCGACGGCGCCGGCACGGTCCATTTCCTCGCGCACGATGCGTTCGACCTTGCGCAGCACGCGCAGGCCCAGCGGCGACCAGGTGTACAGCCCCGAGGCCAGCTTGCGGATCATGCCCGCGCGCAGCATCAGGCGGTGGCTGGTGAGCTCCGCGTCGCTGGGTGTTTCCTTGGTGGTGTGCAGGTGGAACTGGGAGAGGCGCATCGTCGGCTTCGCTGAACGGCGGAAAGCCTACATTCTGCCAGCCCGGCCCCGATCGACCAACGGTCAGCGGGGACGGGGCGGACGGGGCTGCCGGGACGGCGGGCCTGGCGGCGGTCGTCTGCGCGGGACGGCGACGGCCCCGGCCCGCTCAGCCGGCGGGTTTGCAGTAGGCCTTGATCGCCGCTTCGGCCAGCGTCTTCTGCGCGCCACGCTGTTCGTCGTTCAGGGCGGTTTCGGCCTTGCCGTCCCCATCGGTGTCCTGCATCACCGCGCCCTGGCCGTTGAGCAGGGCCAGGTTGCTGCGGGCGGTGGTGCAGTCGGTCGATTCGGCGGCGGGCGCCGCAGCCTGGGCGCGCGGGCCGGCCGGGTCGCGGTGCTGCACCTGGCGCGTCTCGAAGGTCTTGCCGGCCGGCGGCTTCTCCGAGTACTGGGTCACGCCGTTGGCGTCCTTCCACTTGTAGACGGTTCCGGCACTGGCCGCGGCGCTGGCGAGCAGCAGCAGGCAGCACAGAGAGGGCAGGGCACGCATGGCAACTCCGGGCATCAGGGCAGGTGCGCGATTGCAGCATTCCGCCGGCGTGCTGGCAAGCCGGGCCGCCCGCACTGCCCCAAAGACCGCCGCACCCACTAAACTGGCCGGCATGGATGAGATGAAACCCCCGCCGCGCAACCGCAGCATCTACCTGCTGCCGAACCTGTTCACCACCGCAGGCCTGTTCGCCGGCTTCTACGCGATCATCGCCGCGGCCAACGGCGATTTCGTCAACGCCGCCATCGCCGTGTTCGTGGCCGCCGTCATGGATGGCCTGGACGGTCGGGTCGCCCGCCTGACCGGCACCAGCAGCGAATTCGGGGTGCAATACGACTCGCTGGCCGATCTGGTCAGCTTCGGCATGGCCCCGGCGCTGGTGATGTACCACTGGTCGCTGTCCTGGCTGAAGTTCGACGATCCGGTGATGGGCCGGGTCGGCTGGGCGGTCGCCTTCCTGTATGCCGCCTGCGCGGCGCTGCGCCTGGCCCGTTTCAATACCCAGGTCACCGTGGTCGACAAGCGTTGGTTCATCGGCTTGGCCAGCCCGGCCGCGGCCGGGCTGATGATGTCCTTCGTCTGGGCCTTTGCCGACGGCAACCTGGGCTGGGACGGCAACCAGCTGCGCTACGTGGCGCTCGGGGTGACCCTGGTGGCCGCCCTGCTGATGGTCAGCCGGATCCGCTTCTGGAGCTTCAAGGGCAGTGGCGAGAAGGGGCCGCGCGCCGACCGCGTGCCGTTCCTGGCGTTGGCGCTGGTGCCGATCGGCATCGCCATCATGGTCATCGACCTGCCGCGCGTGCTGTTCGCGGTGGGCGTGCTGTACGCCCTGTCCGGTCCGGTGTACTGGCTGTGGCAGCGCACCCGCAAGACGGCCGAGCCGGGCGCGTGAGTTCGCCGGTGCTGCCGCCGCTGTGGTCCCCGGCGCAGCAGTCGTGGCTGCAGGCGATGGGCTACACCGTGTTCGTGGATGGCAGTGTCGCGCCCGAGCCGATGGTGGCGCCGGCGGCGCAGATCGACCTGAGTGCGGCGCCGGTGGTGGCGCGCGCACCGGTCGCACCGGCCGCACCGGATACCCGGCCTGACATTGCCCCGGTCGCCGCGCCGGCCGACGCCCCGGTACGGCGTACCGCCCCGCTGGCGGCCGAGGCGCCCCCGGCGCCGGCGCCAGCGCGTGCGCGCGCCGGTCGCCGCCCGGCGGTACAGATGCCCGACCGCCTGCAGATTGCCCTGCTGCGCGCCTCCGGCTGCAACCCCAACGCACCGGAGACCCAGGCCCTGATGGCCGGTTGGGCGCTGGACGAACTGCGCGGCAATCCGGCCGCCAAGCGCGCGCTGTGGCCGCAGTTGCGCGCCCTGCGCCGGCAGGGCCGGTCGTGAGCGCGGTCAGCTCACCTCGGCCGCTGTCGTTGCGCGCGCTGCGCGAGAGCGATCTCAACGCCGTGATGGCGATCGAAGTGCGCGGGTACCCCTATCCGTGGACCCGCGGCATTTTCCAGGACTGTCTGCGCGCCGGTTACCCGGCCCTGGCGCTGGAGGACGACGGCCTGCTGATGGGCTATGGCGTGCTGAGCATCGCTGCCGACGAGGCACATGTGCTCAACGTCTGCGTGGACCCGCTGTGCCAGTCGCGCGGGCATGGCCGCTTCCTGCTGCGGGCGCTGGTCAAGCTGGCGCGCGACCACGGCGCGCAGCGGGTGTTTCTGGAGGTACGTCCGTCCAACACCCCGGCAGTGGCGCTGTACCACAGCGAAGGATTCAACGAGATCGGCCGCCGGCCGCGCTACTACCCGGCCCGCGATGGGCGCGAGGATGCGCTGGTGATGGCGATGGAACTGGTCGACGACGACATCCAGGCGATGCCCCCGCTGTAGGCGGGCATCACGCGATCCGCAGCACCGCCGCGCCCAGCACGATCACTCCCGCGGCGATCCAGCGCTGGCGGTCCACCCGCTCGCGCAGGACGAACGCGGAGATCAGGATGCCGAACAGGATCGAGGTTTCGCGCAGCGCCGCGATCATCGCCACCGGCGCGATGGTCATCGCCCACAGCGCGAGCGCATACGACGTCAGTGTGCCGACACCGCCGACCACGCCATACCGCCAGTTGCGCCGTGCGTACGCCCGCAGCGACGCCGCGCGCGTGCACAGCGCCCACACCGGCAGGGGCAGCCCGGACAGCAGGAACAGCCACAGGGTGTAGCTCAACGCGGCACCGGACTGGCGCGCGCCCCAGGCATCGACCAGCGTATAGGTGGCGATGACACCGGCATTGAGCAGCGGCAGCCACAGGTGCTGCCGCGACCGGCCGCGGGTCATGGTCAGAATGCCCAGGCAGACCAGTGCGATGCCGGCCCAAGCCAGCGGCGGCAGCGGCTCGCCGACCACGACAGTGGCGACCAGCGCCACCAGGATCGGTGCGCAGCCGCGCATCAGCGGATACGACGCACTCATGTCCGTGACCCGGTAGGTGCGGGCCACCAGCACGTAGTACGTCACCTGCAGCAGGGTCGATGCCGCCAGCCACGGCCAGCTCACGCGTGCCGGCGCCGGCAGGAAGGGCAGGACGAGGGCGGCGATCACGGCCGCCGAACCGGTCACCAGGATCGTGGTCAGCAGCGTGTCGCTGCCGCGTTTGACGATGGCATTCCAGCTGGCATGCAACGCCGCGGCGAACACCACCACCAGAAAAATGGTCAACGACATCGTGTCGGTACGCGCGCCGTGTCAGGGCACCCATGATGCCAGCAGCGGCGGTGGTTGACCGGCAACCGGGGATGCGTGGACGCATCCCCGGTCAGTGCATCACAGCTTGGCGCGTTGTCCGCGCAGGCCGGCAAGCTGGGCGGTCCAGTCGACCAGGCGCACGCGCTCCTGCTCGACCACGGCCGGCGGGACCTTGTCGGTGAACTTCGACAGCTTGGTCTCGCTCTTTTCCTTTTCCGCCTCGACCCGGGCGATTTCCTTGTCCAGGCGCGCACGTTCGGCCCCGAGATCGACGAGGCCTTCCAGCGGCACCAGCAGCAGCAGGTCGCCCACGATCGCCGTGGCGGCCGGCGGGATCTCGCCGTCATCGGCCAGCCACGCGATGCGCTCCAGCTTGAGCAGGAACGACAGCGCGGAGGTGAAACGGGCGATCCGCGCGCGGTCGTCGTCGTTGCCACGCTGCAGCAGCAGCGGCACCAGCTTGGACGGGGGCACGTTCAACTCGCTGCGCACGCGGCGCAGGGCGCTGACCATCGACTTCACCCATTCCACGTCGGCTTCGGCACGGGCGTAGTCGCCGGCGAATTCGTCCGCCACCGGGTACGGGCGCAGCGACACCGTGTCTTCGGTGATGCCCAGACGCGGGGCGACCTGGCGCCACAGCTGTTCGGTGATGAACGGGGTCAGCGGGTGCAGCAGGCGCAGCAGCGCCTCGAGCACGTAGAGCAGGGTGTGGCGGGTGCTGTTGGCATCGTCGGCGTCGGCACCGTTGAGCGCCGGCTTGGTCAGTTCCAGGAACCAGTCGCAGAACTCGTTCCAGGCGAACTCGTACAGGCACTGCGCCAGCAGGTCGAAGCGGTAGTTGGCGTAGTGCGTCTGCGCCTCGGCCGAGACCGCGGCAAGACGCGCCAGGATCCAGCGCTCGGCATCGGTACGCGGCTGCGGTGCGCCGGTGAAGCAGCTGCCCTCGGTGTTCATCAGGGTGAAGCGGCTGGCGTTCCACAGCTTGTTGCAGAAGTTCTTGTAGCCCTCGGCGCGGTTCATGTCGAACTTGATGTCACGGCCGTGGGTGGCCAGCGCGGCGATGGTGAAGCGCAGCGCATCGGCACCGTGGGCAATGATGCCGTCCGGGAACTCCCTGCGCGTGGCCTTCTCGATCTTCGGCGCGTCCTTGGGCTTCATCAGGCCGGTGGTGCGCTTGGCGACCAGGTCCTCGATCGAGATGCCGTCGATGATGTCCAGCGGGTCGAGCACGTTGCCCTTGGACTTGGACATCTTCTGGCCCTGCGCATCGCGGATCAGGCCGGTGATGTACACGTCCTTGAACGGAATCCTGCCGGTGAAGCTGTCGGTGGCCATGATCATGCGGGCCACCCAGAAGAAGATGATGTCAAAGCCGGTGATCAGCACCGACGACGGCAGATAGCGCTCGAAACCGCGCGCGTCCATCGCCTGCTCGTTCGGCCAGCCCAGGGTCGAGAATGGCCACAGCTGCGAGGAGAACCAGGTTTCCAGCACGTCGCTGTCCTGGTGCAGGGCGATGTCGGGGCCGAGGTTGTTCTTCGCGCGGGCGTCCGCTTCGTCGCGGCCGACGTAGCAGGTGCCGGCATCGTCGAACCACGCCGGAATGCGGTGGCCCCACCACAGCTGGCGGCTGATGCACCAGTCCTGGATGTTCTCCATCCAGTGGCGATAGGTGTTGATCCAGTTGGCCGGCACGAACTGGATCGAACCGTTCTCCACCAACTCCAGGCCGCGCTTGGCCAGCACGTCCATTTTCACGAACCACTGGTCGGTCAGGTACGGCTCGATGACCTGCTGGGTACGGTCGCCACGCGGCACCTGCAGCTTGTGGGCCTTGGTTTCGACCAGGATGCCCAGGTCTTCCAGCTCGGCCAGGATCACCTTGCGCGCCTCGTAACGGTCCAGCCCGCGGTATTTCTCCGGGGCGTTGTCGTTGATCGCCGCCACCGGGGTGAACAGGTTGATCATCGGCAGGTTGTGGCGCAGGCCGACCTGGTAGTCGTTGAAATCGTGCGCGGGGGTGACCTTGACCACGCCGGTACCGAACTCGCGGTCGACATAATCGTCGGCGATCACCGGGATCTCACGGTCGGTCAGCGGCAGCTTGACCATCTTGCCGATCAGGTGCGTGTAGCGCTCGTCCTCGGGGTGCACCATCACTGCGGTGTCGCCGAGCATGGTTTCCGGGCGCGTGGTGGCCACGGTCAGGCTGCCGCTGCCATCGGCGAGCGGATAGCTGATCGACCACAGGAAGCCGTCTTCCTCCACGCTCTCCACTTCCAGGTCGGAAATGGCGGTCTTCAGCACCGGGTCCCAGTTGACCAGGCGCTGGCCACGGTAGATCAGGCCCTGCTCATGCCAGCGCACGAACGCCTCGACCACCGCCTCGGACGGCTGCGGGTCCATCGTGAAGGTGCTGCGTGACCAGTCGCTGGAGGTGCCCAGGCGGCGCATCTGGCGCTCGATGGTGTCGCCGGACTGCGCCTTCCACTCCCACACTTTCTCGATGAAGCCCTCACGGCCCAGCGAATCGCGGCTTTCGCCATTGCCGGCCAGCGCCAGGTTGCGCGACACCACCATTTCGGTGGCGATGCCGGCGTGGTCGGTCCCCACCTGCCAGAGGGTGTCGTAGCCGCGCATGCGGTGATAGCGCACCAGCGCATCCATCAGGGTCTGCTGGAAGGCATGGCCCATGTGCAGCGTGCCGGTCACGTTCGGCGGCGGCAGCAGGATGGTGTACGGCTTGCCCTTGCCGGACGGCTTGAAATGACCGGCCTTCTCCCACCCGTCGTACAGGTCGGTCTCAAAGGTGGCGGGGTCGTAGCTGGAGGCGAGTTGGGTCATGCGGAAACCGGGATCGAAGACGGGAGGTGGGGGTGCCGGAGAATCAGCGGCCGAGGGCGCGCCGGATCTTCTGGTCGGTATGGAACTGCGAGACCGCGTAGGCGGCCCAGATGGCGGCCGGCAGCCAGCCGATCAGGGTGATCTGCAGGATCAGGCAGAGGATGCCCGCAAACGGGCGACCGATGGTGAAGAACGACAACCAGGGAAAGATCAGGGCAATCAGCAGGCGCATCAAGGGTCTCCGGACGCAGCGGGCACCCGCGCGGGGTGCCGGGCGTCACATGTCGTATTTGTTCAGGTCAAAGCCCAGCGCCTTGTACTGGCGCCAGCGCTCGCGCAGCGGCTCGCGGGCTTCCGGGTCGGCCGGCACCACTTCCAGCACGCGGTCGCAGCTGGCCAGGTAGGGGTCGTCGCGCAGATTGATGACCAGCGGGCGGGCCGGGGCGTCGGTGCCGGGCGCGGCGATCAGCACCAGCGCCTCTTCCTCGTCGACGTCATCGCCGGCGATCTGGTGCGGAATGTAGGCATCGTCGTCGAACGCCCACAGCAGTTCGTCCAGCGCTTCGGCCTGGGCCTGGTCGCGCGCCAGCACCAGGGTGAACAGCCCGGCGTCGTTGGCCTTGCGTGCCAGCTCGCAGACCAGGCGCAGGGGCTCGGTCAGGAAGCGGGGCTTGGCGATCAGGTAGAAATCAGCACGGGACATGGGCAGGCCTGGAGCGGAGGGGAATGCCCGGCAGCCGGCCGGGCGGGATCGGAGCGGCCGGTCGGCCGCCCCGATCGACACGGCATCAGGCGCGTGCGACCTGGTCCAGCAGCCACTGGCTCAGCAGGCCAACCGGACGGCCGGTGGCCATGCCGCGCTTGCCTTCGTCACTGGCCACGCCGGCGATGTCCAGGTGGGCCCAGCGCTGGCCTTCGGTGAAGCGCGACAGGAAGCAGCCGGCGGTGATCGCCCCGGCCCAGCGGCCGCCGATGTTGTAGACGTCGGCGAAGCTGGAATCCAGCATCGGCTGGTCCTCGTCCCACAGC
>NZ_JBMWDP010000036.1:0-46607 GCF_049545505.1 Stenotrophomonas sp. NPDC077421
ACACCGCTTCGTGGGTGTAGGCCGCGTACAGCAGGTAACCGCAGGAGGTGTGCAGCACGCCCTTCGGCTTGCCGGTGGAACCGGAGGTGTAGAGGATGAACAGCGGGTCTTCGGCGTTCATCCGCTCCGGTTCGCAGGTGGCCGGCTGCGGGTCCACCACATCGTGGAACCAGCGGTCGCGCGGCGCCTGCATGTCCACCGCGCCGCCGGTGTGGCGGACCACCAGCACCGTTTCCACGGTGGTGGTGCCGGGCAGCTTCAAGGCGGCGTCGACGTTGGCCTTCAGCGGAATCTTCCTGCCACCGCGCAGGCCTTCATCGGCGGTGATGATCAGCTTGCTGCCGCAGTCGATCACGCGGTCGGCGATCGAGTTGGGTGCAAAGCCACCGAACACCACCGAGTGGATCGCGCCGATGCGTGCGCAGGCCAGCATGGCCACGGCGGCATCGACGATCATCGGCAGGTAGATGGTGACCCGGTCGCCCTTCCTGACGCCCAGGTTGCGCAGGGCATTGCCGAGGCGGCAGGTGCGCTCGTACAGCTCGCGGTAGGTCACGCCCTGGGCGGGCGCATCGGGGCTGTCCGGCTCGAAAAGCAGCGCGACCTTGTCGCCGCGCGTGGCCAGTTGCCGGTCCAGGCAGTTGACGCTGGCGTTGAGTTCGCCGTCCTCGAACCACTTGATGCGGAAATCGTCGAGCTGATAGCTCACGTTCCGGATCGTCGACGGCTTGGTATACCAGTCCAGGCGTTCTGCGGCCTTGCCCCAGAACGCGTCGGGATTCTCCACCGACGCGCGGTAGAGCTGCTGGTAGGTGTTCTTGTCAATGCGCGCCTTGGCGGCGAACTCCGCCTTGACGGGGTAAATATCGGCCATGACACCCTCACTTGCACTAGGACTTGGGTTGTGCGATCGCAGCATAACCCGCGATTCATCCCCCTCAGTTTGCCGCATCCATCCGCCTTCGCGTTATCGGGACGGTTAGACCTTGGTCGTACCAGCGGCGGTCGGCGTACCGACAGACAGCCGGTACCCACCCGGTTGCCTGCGGCACCTTGCTGCCCTCCTGCGGCCTCCAGGTGCCCGCGCCGACGTCGCGGCTACTACCAATGGCTAATACCGGGGTGCGTCAGGCTGACGCACGCTCGGCTCGACCGTGACCCCACACGCGGCGATCACTTTGCCACCCGGGAGAGAGGGCAACATGAGTACCCGTATGTTGAAGACCATGCGCACGCCGTTGGCGACCTGCCTGCTGGTCGCATTGGTGGCGCCTGGCATGGCGTTTGCCGAAACCGCCAAAGAGAAGCAGCTGGAAGCCCGCGTTGCCGAGCTCGAACGCCAGGTGCAGCTGCTGCTGTCCACCTCGCAGCAGCAGCAGACCCAGATCAGCCAGGCGCAGACCGATGTCACTGCGGTCCGCACCCTTCAGGCCCAGCAGCCGGCCACGGCCACCGTGCCGGCAGGCAAGCAGCCGATCCAGGTCACCACCATCACCCCGGGCGCCGCGCCGGGCACCACCGTCAAGATCGGCGGCTTCATCAAGGCCGATTTCCTGGCCACCCAGACCGGCGACGGCCAGCTCGCCGACGATGCCACGGGCCGCGCGCTGTATCTGCCGGGCCAGACCCCGGTGGCCGGTGCCGGCGGCAGCGGCCAGCGGTCCGACGTGGACTTCAACGCCCACGCCAAGTTCTCGCGTTTCAACCTGGGCATCGACAACGTGTCGGACAAGGGCAACAAGTCCGGTGCGTTCTTCGAGATGGACTTCTTCGGCAACTCGCTGGGCAACCAGACCGCGACCAATACCTACGGTGTGACCCTGCGTCACGCGTACATGTACTGGAACAACTGGATGGCCGGCCAGACCTGGTCCAACTTCATGGACGCCGCCTCGCTGCCGGAAGCCGTCGACTTCGTCGGCCCGACCGATGGTGTGCTGTTCGTGCGCCAGGCACAGATCCGCTACACCCGTGGCGGCTTCAGCGTCGCGCTGGAAAACCCTGAAACCACCGTGCTGACCGGTACCCGCAACCCGGTCACCGGTGCGTGGACCAACGCGGCCAGCAACGCCGACCGCGGCGCGCTGCCGGACCTGACCCTGCGCTACGGCTGGAAAGGCGACTGGGGCACCTTTGGCGTGGGCGGCATCGTGCGTCAGCTCAAGGTCGACAACCAGGCCACCCGTGCCGACGCCGACAAGATCGGAGGCGGCCTGACCTTGGGCGGCAAGTGGGTGATGGGCGACAGCGACACCCTGCATTACCAGCTCAGTGGCGGCGAAGGCATCGCCCGCTACGTGGGTCTGGGCGTGACGGCCGATACCGCCTACGACATCGCCCGTGACGAGCTCGACCCGACCGGCGTGCTGGCCGGCTACGTCGGCTGGCGCCACGCCTTCAGCCCCAAGCTGCGTACCAACCTGATCTATGCGCGCAGCGACTACGACAACAGCGGCTCGCTCGGTCCCCTGGTGACCAAGAGCGTGCAGAGCATCCGCGGCAACGTGTTCTACACGCCGATGCCGAAGGTCGATATCGGCGCCGAGTACATGTACGGCGTCCGCGAGATCGAGGATGGCCGCAAGGGCGACATCAACCGCCTGCAGTTCACCACGAAGTACAGCTTCTGAATGAGCGTGCCGACCGATGGTCGGCACCTGCCGGAAGAACTAGAACGATTGCCGACGAACAGTCGGCACTACCGAGGGGAATCGTCCAATGTCCACTACACCTGTACCTGCAAAAGCTGAACTTACCCAAGGCCACAAGAAGGTCATCTTCGCGTCCAGCCTTGGCACCGTTTTCGAGTGGTATGACTTCTTCCTGTACGGCTCGCTGGCGGCGATCATCGCCAAGCAGTTCTTCAGCGGCGTCAACGAAACCACCGGCATGATCTTCGCGCTGCTGGCCTTCGCGGCCGGCTTCTTCGTGCGTCCGTTCGGCGCGGCGTTTTTCGGCAGCCTCGGCGACCGCATCGGCCGCAAGTACACCTTCCTGGTCACGATCCTGATCATGGGCATCTCGACCTTCCTGGTCGGCGTGCTGCCCAACTACGCCTCGATCGGCTTTGCCGCTCCGGTGATCCTGATCGTCCTGCGCCTGGCCCAGGGCCTGGCGATGGGCGGTGAGTACGGCGGTGCGGCAACCTATGTGGCCGAGCACGCACCGGTGGACAAGCGCGGCCTGTACACCAGCTTCATCCAGTGCACCGCGACGCTGGGCCTGTTCATGTCGCTGCTGATCATCCTGGCCTGCCGCTACTTCCTGGGCAACGAGGCGTTCGAAGCCTGGGGCTGGCGCATTCCGTTCCTGGTGTCGATCGTGCTGCTGGGCATCTCGGTGTGGATCCGCCTGCAGCTCAGCGAATCGCCGCTGTTCCAGCAGATGAAGGCCGAAGGCAAGGGCTCCAAGACCCCGTTCCGCGACAGCCTCAAGGGCGGCAACCTGAAGCTGATGCTGCTGGTGCTGCTCGGCGCCGCGGCCGGCCAGGCCGTGGTCTGGTACGGCGGCCAGTTCTATGCGCTGTTCTTCCTGAGCAGCATGCTCAAGGTTGAAGCCACCACCTCCTACCTGCTGATCGCCGCGGCGCTGGCACTGGGCACGCCGTTCTTCATCTTCTTCGGCTGGCTGTCCGATCGCATCGGCCGCAAGAAGATCATCCTGGCCGGCTGCCTGCTGGCGGCTGTCACCTACATCCCGGTGTTCAAGGGCCTGACCCACTTCGCCAACCCGGCCGTGGAAGAGGCCCGTGCAACCTCGCCGGCCCTGGTCGTGGCCGATCCGAACACCTGCTCGTTCCAGTTCGATCCGGTGGCGGTGCGCAAGTTCACCAGCTCCTGCGACATCGCCACGGCCGCACTGACCAAGGCCGGCGTGCCGTATGAAGTGCAACCTGCCGCAGCCGGTTCGCTGGCCGTGATCAACGTCGGCAGCGCCAGCGTCGCCTCCTACGAGGCCGCCGGCCTGACCAAGGAAGACGGCAAGGCCAAGGCCGATGCGTTCGGTGCGGAACTGAAGACCGCGCTGACTTCGGCCGGTTACCCGGCCAAGGCCGACAACGCCCGCATCAACATCCCCGGCACCATCCTGATGCTGTGGATTCTGGTGCTGTACGTGACGATGGTGTACGGCCCGATCGCCGCCTACCTGGTCGAGCTGTTCCCGACCCGCATCCGCTACACCTCGATGTCGCTGCCGTATCACATCGGCAACGGCTGGTTCGGTGGTTTCCTGCCGGCAATTTCGTTCGCGCTGGTGGCCGGTACCGGCAACCTGTACTACGGCCTGTGGTATCCGATCATCATCGCGCTGATGACGGTCGTGGTGGGCGGGTTGTTCCTGAAGGAAACCCGCGGCGTGGACATCACCAAGTAACGGTGAGCCCCACGGCGTGAGGACAGGGCCGCGATGCGAATCGCGGCCCTGTCCGTTTCCCGGCAGGACCGGCCGCTGGCCGGCAACCGCGCACAGCGCTCCGCCGTCACGCAGGCTGCCGCTATAGTCGCGGCATGAGCGATACCCATACCGATCCCGCCGCGCTTCCGGCGCTCCTGAACGTCCTGCGCAGCGCCTGGCAGGCCAATCGTCCGTCGCTGGACCAGCGCCGGGACGACCTGCAGCGCCTGCGTGCAGCCCTGAAGGTCCGGCTGCCGCAGATGGCCGAGGCGATCTCGGCCGACTTCGGCCACCGCTCCACCCATGAGTCGCTGATCGCCGATGGCATGACCGTGCTCAACGAGATCGACCACCTGCTGCGGCACCTGCGCGGCTGGATGCGCCCGCGCCGGGTCGGCGTGGGCTGGCGCTTCTGGCCGGCGCGCGCGCAGACCCGTCCGGTGCCGCTGGGCGTGGTCGGGGTGATCTCGCCGTGGAACTACCCGGTGAACCTGGCGCTGATTCCATTGGCCACCGCCATCGCGGCGGGTAACCACGTCATCCTCAAACCCTCCGAGCACACGCCGCGCACCAGCGCGTTCCTGCAGGACCTGCTGGCCCAGGTGTTTCCGGCCCACCGTGTGGCGGTGGTACAGGGCGACGCGGAACTGGCGTCTGCGCTGGCTGGCTCGCCGCTGGACCATCTGGTCTTCACCGGTTCCACCGCCGTCGGTCGCAAGGTCATGGCTGCCGCCGCGCAGCATCTGACCCCGCTGACCCTGGAACTGGGGGGCAAGTCGCCGGCGATCGTGTGCAGCGATTACCCGCTGGACAAGGCCGCCGCGCGGCTGGCCACCGGCAAGTGGTTCAATGCCGGCCAGACCTGCATAGCGCCGGATTACATCCTCATCGACGGTCGCCGCCAGCGTGAGCTGGTGCAGCAGCTGCAGACCCAGGTGCGCGCGCGTTACGGCGATTTCAGCGATCCCTCCGATTACACCCGGATCATCCATGCCGGCCAGTACCAGCGCCTGCGTGGGTATCTGGAACAGGCCCGCGCCCGCGGCGTGCCGGTGATCGAACTGGCCAGTGTCGATCCGGCACGGGCCGAGCGCGAGCGCCTGATCGTGCCGACCATCGTGCTCGATCCGCCGGCCGACCTGGACCTGATGCAGGAGGAGATCTTCGGCCCGATCCTGCCGGTGTGCGCCTATCCGGATCTGGACGCGGCGCTGGCCGGGGTGCAGGCGCGCGACCGGCCGCTGGCGCTGTACGTCTTCAGCCAGCAGCGCGACACGGTCGAGCGGGTGCTCGACCAGATCGTGGCCGGCGGCGTCACCGTCAACGACACGCTCCTGCACTTCGCCATCAACGGCCTGCCGTTTGGCGGTGTCGGGCCCAGCGGCATGGGGGCGTACCACGCCCGCGCCGGTTTCGATGCGATGAGCAAGCAGCTGCCGGTCCTGTGGCAGTCGCGCTGGGCGGCCAGCGATCTGCTCAAGCCGCCGTACGCGAAGATCGCCGGCATGCTCAGGGCGCTGGTGCGCTGATGCCGGCCGGCGGCCGGCAGCCGGCAGTACCCGGGTAGAATGGCGCCATGAAAATCGCCTCCTGGAACGTCAACTCACTCAATGTGCGCCTGCCGCACCTGGAACAATGGCTCACCACGTTCTCACCGGACGTGGTCGGCATCCAGGAAACCAAGATGGAGGACCACAAGTTCCCCGACGCGGTGCTGGCCGGGCTGGGCTACCGCAGCGTGTTTGCCGGGCAGAAGACCTACAACGGTGTCGCGCTGCTCTCGCGCGAGCCGGCGCAGGACGTGCAGATCGGCATTCCCGGCTTCGAGGACGAGCAGAAGCGCGCGATCGCCGGCACCGTCAACGGCGTGCGCATCATCAACCTGTACGTGGTCAACGGCCAGGACGTGGGCACCGACAAGTACGCCTACAAGCTGCGCTGGCTCGAGGCGGTACACGCCTGGGTGGCCGACGAACTGCAGCGCTACCCCGAGCTGGTGGTGATGGGCGACTTCAACATCGCCCCGGACGCCCGCGACGTGCACGATCCGCTGGTGTGGAACGAGAACCACATTCTCACCTCCACCGCCGAGCGTGGCGCGCTGAACAAGCTGCTGCAGCTTGGCCTGCATGACGCCTTCCGCCTGCACAACGAAGAGGAAGGCGTGTTCAGCTGGTGGGATTACCGCGCCGCCGGCTTCCGCCGCAACCTGGGCCTGCGTATCGACCTGACCCTGGTCACCGACGCGCTCAAGGCGCGCGCGCTGGCGTCGGGCATCGATCGCGAACCGCGGACCTGGGACCGCCCCAGCGACCATGCGCCGGCCTGGGTGCAGCTGGGCTGATCCCGGCCATGCAACAAGGCCCGGCGGTGCCGGGCCTTGTTGGGACGTGCATACCCACCCGACGTGGGTACCTGCTAACGGACGCTTTTTCGGGTAAACAGATTGACGATCGCAAGCAGGATCACCGCACCGATCAGCGAGAACAGGAACGTACGGAGGGTGATGGCTTCGTTGATGCCACCGCCGAACAACCAACCGGCCAGCAGTGCACCGACGATGCCAACCACGATGTTGAGGATGATGCCCTGCTGCGCGTCCCGCTTCATGATGATGCTGGCCAGCCACCCCACGATGCCGCCGACGATCAGCCAGATGATGATGCCCATAGCGTTGACTCCCGGTTTGCGTGTGCGACCGGCCCAGTTGACGGCAACGCCCGTGAAGTTGTCGTGCAGCCCTGCTCACCTGGCACAGCCATGAGCCTGCCGGTCACACTGGACGGTCCGTGGCGGTTCGGTCCGGTCACTGTGTGGCGGCTGCCGCACGTGCCCGGCACCCGTGGCGAGCCGCAGGCGCGGGTGCTGCTGGCCCAGCAGCTGGGCGGCGACCCGGACCGCCTGCCGCTGCACCGCGACTCGCGCGGCCGCCCGGAACTGCATGGGCCGCTGGCCCACCTGGGCACCGGCTGGAGCCACAGCCACGGCCTGCTGCTGGTCGCGCTGGGCGAAGGGGTGCGCCTGGGCGTGGACCTGGAGCCCCTGCGCCCGCGCCCGCGCATGCGCGAGATCATCGAGCGCTTCTTCCATCCGGCCGAGGTGGCGTGGCTGCTGGGCCTGGAGGAAGACGCCCGCGCGCCGTGGTTCTTCCGCGTGTGGTGCGTCAAGGAAGCCATCCTCAAGGCGCAGGGGCAGGGCATCTCATTTGGCCTGCACCGCCTGCAGCTGGCCCCGGACGCCAACGGCGCCCTGCATCTGGCCTGGTGCGATCCCGAGCTCGGTGACCCCGCGCGCTGGCACCTTCACGAATGGCAGGCCGCCGCCGATTTCCGCGCGGCGCTGGCGTTTCACGCGCTGTGAGGCCCGCGGGGACGCTGGTTGACGCGGTCGCCCATGCCGCCGACCTGCGATAATCCCTCCATGACCGAACATACCCTTCCGGCCGGCGTGGCCGATGCGCTCGCGCGCGGCCTGGCCGCAATGGAGCTGGATGCCGCCCTGGCGCCGCCCCTGCTGACCTACCTGGCCCTGCTCGACCGCTGGAACCGCACCTACAACCTGACCGCCATCCGCGACCCGCTGGAGATGGTCACCCGCCACCTGCTCGACTCGCTGGCGATGCAGCCACACCTGGAGCGCGGCACCCTGGCCGACCTGGGCACCGGACCCGGGCTGCCCGGCATCCCGCTGGCCATCGCGCGCCCGCAGCTGCAGGTGACCCTGGTCGAAAGCAACGGCAAGAAAGCCCGCTTCATGCGCGAAGCGGTGCGCCAGCTTGGCCTGGGCAATGCCCGCGTCGCCGAGTCGCGCGCCGAAGCCCTGGCCGAACCCGGTGCCTATGACGCGCTGACCGCCCGCGCGATGGACACTCTGGCCGGCATCATCGATGTCGGCGGCCATCTGCTGCGCCCCGGCGGCCGGCTGCTGGCCATGAAGGGCGTGTACCCGCATGACGAGATCGCCCAGCTGCCGGCCGGCTGGACGGTCGAACAGGTGCTGCCGCTGCACGTGCCGGGCCTGACCGGCGAGCGGCATCTGGTGGTCGTGGCCGGCCCCTGAGCCCGCACGCGTGACCGTGGCCGGGTGGCCTGCCGCCCGCCGCTCCATCGGCGCCAGCGCCCGCCCCCGTTGCCGCTCCGCCCTTCCCGGGGTGCGTCGAACACGCGCACCGGGACGTTCGGGCGCCCGGCGCGGCGCATCTCACAGTGCATGACACGCCCCATATACGCATAATGACCAGTCCCACTCCCTGCCGATGAGGCTCACCCGCATGGCCCGCATCATCGCCATCGCCAACCAGAAAGGTGGCGTCGGCAAGACCACGACCGCCGTCAATCTGGCCGCCTCCCTGGCTGCTGCACCCAAGCGCGTGCTCCTGGTCGACCTCGATTCCCAGGGCAATGCGACCATGGGCAGCGGCGTGGACAAGCGTGAAGTCGCCGCGTCCACCTGCGATCTGCTGCTCGGCGAAGCCACCGCTGCCGACGTCCGGGTCACCACGCCGGAAGGCTTCGATCTGCTGCCGGGCAACATCGACCTGACCGCCGCCGAGATCCAGCTGATGGACCAGGGCGAGCGCGAGCAGCGCCTCAAGCGCGCGCTGGCCCCGGTCCGGGACGAATACGACTACATCCTGATCGACTGCCCGCCGGCGCTGTCGCTGCTGACCCTGAACGCGTTGGCTGCCGCCGATTCGGTGATCGTGCCGATGCAGTGCGAGTATTACGCGCTGGAAGGCCTGAGCGCGCTGGTGGAAACCATTGAAGCGCTGCGTGCCAACCTCAACCCGGCACTGGAGATCGAGGGCGTGCTGCGCACCATGTTCGACGTGCGCAACAACCTGGCCAATGCGGTGTCGGCCGAGTTGACCGAGCATTTCGGTGATCGTGTGTTCCGCACCATCGTGCCGCGCAACGTACGCCTGGCCGAAGCGCCCAGCCACGGCCAGAGCATCGTCGGGTACGACCGTGCCTCGCGCGGTGGCGTCGCCTACCTCGGCCTGGCCGGCGAGATCATCCGCCGCCACCAACAACGCAATAAGGCCGACAAGGCCCTGGAGACCGCCTGATGAGCACCAAGCCCGCCCTCGGCAAGAAACGCGGCCTCGGCCGTGGCCTCGACGCCCTGCTGGGCCCGAAGGGGGCGGTGACGCAGGTGCAGGCGGCCGCAGTGATCGAGCCGCAGCCCGGTGAGATCCTGCGCAAGCTGCCGGTGGGGCAGCTGCAGCCCGGCAAGTACCAGCCGCGCCGCGACATGGACGAGACCAAGCTGGGCGAACTGGCCGACTCGATCCGCTCGCAGGGCGTGATCCAGCCGATCCTGGTGCGCCAGCTCGGTGCGGACAGCTTCGAGATCGTGGCCGGCGAACGTCGCTGGCGCGCCTCGCAGTTGGCCGGCCTGGACGAAGTGCCCGTGGTGGTGCGTGAGCTGGAAGACCGCACCGTCATCGCGATGGCGCTGATCGAGAACATCCAGCGCGAAGACCTCAATCCGCTCGAAGAAGCCGAAGCACTGCAGCGGCTGATCACCGAGTTCGCCCTGACCCACGCCGAGGCCGCGCAGGCGGTGGGCCGGTCGCGGGCGGCGGTGTCCAACCTGCTGCGCCTGCTTGAACTGCCGATCGCCATCCGCCTGCTGCTGGAAACCCGCCGGCTGGAAATGGGCCACGCCCGCGCGCTGCTGACGCTGGCGCCGGAACTGGCCAGCAAGCTGGCCCAGGAAGCCGCCGATGAAGGCTGGTCGGTGCGCGAAGTGGAACACCGCGCGCAGCAGTTCGCGGCGGGCAAGGTGCCCGGTGCGCTGCGCAGGAAGCCGGCCGCCAGTGCGCCGCAGGCCGACATCGCATCGCTGGAAACCGAACTGTCCGAATCGCTGGGCGCCCGCGTGGCGATCAACCACGGCCGTGGCGGCAAGGGCAAGCTGATCATCCATTACACCGACCTGGACACGCTGGATGGCGTGCTCGAACGACTCCGCGCACAGAAGGGCTGAGTCCCGACCTGCGCCAGAGGATGTCCCCCCTGCAATGAATCCCACCAAGGTCGACCGCAATCATCTGTTGCGTCTGACCGACCTGCCGAACGTCGGGCCGGCCTGCGAGAAGGATCTGCGTCTGATCGGCATCCGCGTGCCCGCGCATGTCCGCGGCCGCGACGCCTATGACATGTACGCGCAGTTGTGCCTGCGCACCGGGGTCGTGCACGACCCCTGCGTGATCGATGTCTTTCTGTCCATCGTGCGCTTCATGCAGGGCGAGGCACCGCGACCCTGGTGGGACTTCAGCAAGGAACGCAAGGCCACGCTGGCAAAGGAAGCGCCGTTGACCCTGCGATGAGCGCGGCGTAGCACAATAGGCGCAGTGAACTTTCCGGGACGCCTCTCCATGACCCTTCTTGTCACCGGCGCTGCCGGCTTCATCGGCGCCAACACCGTCCGTGCCCTGCTCGATGCGGGCCACGCGGTGGTCGGCCTGGACAACTACAACGACTACTACGACCCGCAGATCAAGCGCGATCGCGTGGCCGCACTGTGCCCGGATGCGGATATCCGCGTCCTGGACCTCACGGACCGCGACGGCCTGGCCGCGCTGTTCGACGAGGTGAAGCCGACCCGGGTGATCCACCTCGCCGCCCAGGCGGGGGTGCGCTATTCGCTGGAGAATCCGCACGCCTACGTTGACAGCAACCTGGTCGGCTTCGTCAACATGCTCGAACTGTGCCGCCACCGCGGCGTGGCGCACCTGGTGTATGCCTCCAGCAGCTCGGTGTACGGCGATTCGGCAACGCCGCCGTTCTCCGAGGACCAGCGCATCGACCAGCCGCGTTCGCTGTATGCCGCCACCAAGGCGGCCAATGAGCTGATGGCACACACTTACGCCCATCTGTACGGTCTGCGTGCCACCGGTCTGCGCTTCTTCACCGTGTACGGCCCGTGGGGCCGCCCGGACATGGCGCCGCTGCTGTTCTCGCGCGCGGTGCTGGCGGGCCGCCCGATCGACGTGTTCAACGACGGAAAAATGCAGCGCGACTTCACACATGTCTCCGACATCGTGGCCGGTATCCTCGGCGCGCTGGCGCATCCGTCCGGGGAGGAGGTTCCGCACCGTGTCTTCAACCTGGGCAATCACACACCGGTCGAGCTGGAGCACTTCATCAGTGTCATCGAGGCGGCGGCCGGGCGTCCGGCGCACAAGGTCTACAAGCCCCTGCAGCCTGGCGATATGGTGCGCACGATGGCCGATACCACGCGCGCACATGACGCCTTCGGCTATGAACCGGCCACGCCCATCGAGCGCGGCCTGCCGCCGGTGGTGGCCTGGTGCCGCGACTATTTCGGCGATCACGCCTGACACACGCGCCCCAATTCATCTTCAGATAACCTTGCGTGCGGACAATGCGCGCTCTTTTTCGATCCTGGCCCTTCGCAGAGCCCGACCATGAGCCAACCCCAGCTGTCGGTCGTCGTCCCGGTCTTCAATGAACGCGACAACGTCACCCCCCTGATCGACGAGATCACCGCCGCGCTGCGCGGCCGGATCGACTTCGAGATCGTCTACGTCGACGATCACTCCCGCGACGACACCCTGGCGGTGCTGCAGGGCCTGAAGGCCGACAACCCGGAACTGCGGGTACTGCACCACGTCAGCCAGAGCGGCCAGAGCACGGCGGTCCGCACCGGCGTCAAGCACGCCCGTGCGCCGTGGATCGCCACGCTGGACGGCGACGGCCAGAACGACCCGGCCGACATCCCCGGGCTGCTGGCCGCCCGTGACACGGCCGCGCCGCAGGTGAAGCTGTTCGCCGGCTGGCGGGTCAACCGCCAGGACAGCGGCAGCAAGCGCTGGGCCAGCAAGTGGGCCAACGCGATCCGTGCGCGCATGCTGCGCGACAACACCCCCGATACCGGCTGTGGCATCAAGCTGTTCGAGCGTGAGGCCTTCCTGGACCTGCCGTATTTCGACCACATGCACCGCTATCTGCCAGCGCTGATGCAGCGCGCCGGCTGGAAGACGGTCAGCGTGCCGGTCAACCATCGCCACCGCACCGCCGGTGTCTCCAAGTACAACAACCTGGGCCGTGCCTTGGTCGGCATCCGCGATCTGCGTGGCGTGGCCTGGCTGATCACGCGCAGCAAGCGCACCGCCGTGGAAGAGCGCTGATGGAACTGCACGGGCTCGACCAGCCGTTGACCTGGCTGTACTGGACCGGCCTGCACGTGACCGGCTGGAAGCTGATCGGCTATACGGGCGCGCTGATGTTCGGCGGCCGCTGGCTGGTGCAGTTCATCGCCTCCCGGCGTGCGGGCAAGCCGGTGATTCCACGCCTGTTCTGGTACATGAGCGTGGTCGGCAGCCTGATGACGCTGAGCTATTTCCTGTTCTCGGCCAAGCAGGATTCGGTTGGCGTGCTGCAGAACCTGTTCCCGGCCTTCACCGCCCTGTACAGCCTCAAGCTGGACATCCAGCACCGCGGCTGGAAGCGGGACAAGGCGCAGCATTGACCTGACGGGGGAGCCGGCCGTTGGTTGGCCGCGACCCGCGGTCGATCCCCGTTCCTGCGGCGGTGCGGCAGGACCTTTGATCCATGCACCGGCCCCTGCGGGAGTGCCATGATCGGGGTTTGCCGTCCATCGGGAACCGCTGATCGTGAAATCGCCGCTCGTCACCGCCCTGCTGCTTGCCCTGGCGCTTCCTGCCGCCGCCGCCTTTGCCGCCCCGCCGGCCGCCCCGGCCGCCGCACCTGCCAGCCTGGCCACCGAGCATGCCGCCGATGCGCAGTTCCGTGCCATCTACGAAAAGGAATGGACGTGGCGCCAGGACGGCGGCGGCGAGGCCAGCGAAGACGGTGACGGTCCGGCCAATGCCACCCGCATGCCCGACGTCGGCGCCGCTGCCCAGCAGGCGCGGCTGAAGGTGTGGGACGCGGTGCTGGCCCAGCTCGACCGGATCGACCCCGCGACGCTCTCGCCCGACAACCAGATCAATTACGCCATCTACCGCGACCAGGTCTTCAACCTGGCGGCCGACGTGCGCCTGCGCGGCTATGAAATGCCGTTCAACGCCGACTCCTCGTTCTGGTCCAACCTGTCGTTCATGGCGCGCCGCGAAATGAAGACCGCGCAGGACTTCCGCAACTACATCGCGCGGCTCAACGACGTGCCGCGCTACTTCGACCAGCAGACCGACAACATGCGCGCCGGCCTCAAGCGCGGCTTCAGCGTGCCGCGTGCGGTGCTCGACGGCCGCGAAGTGTCCATCGCCACCGTGTCCGAGCTGAAGGACCCCACCCAGTCGCCGCTGTACGCCCCGTTCAAGAAGCTGCCGGCCAGCATCCCGGCCGCCGAGCAGGCGCAACTGCAGGAACAGGCGCGGCAGGCCATTGGCGGCGCTGTGGTGCCGGCGTTCGCCAAGCTGCGCACGTTCTTCGTCACCGAGTACGTGCCGCAGGCGCGCACCACCCTGGCCGCCGAAGCCATGCCCGACGGCAAGGCCTACTACAAGCAGCAGATCCACGAATACACCACGCTGGACCTCACCCCGCAGCAGATCCACGAAATCGGCCTGAAGGAAGTGGCACGCATCCAGAGCGAGATGAACGGCATCATCCAGCAGGTGCAGTTCAAGGGCAGCTTCGCCGAGTTCCTCACCTTCCTGCGCACCGACCCGCAGTTCTACGCCAAGACCCCGGACGAACTGCTGCACCGCGCCGCCTGGATCTCCAAGCGCGTGGATGGCGTGATCGGCAAGTACATGACCCTGCCGCGCGCGCGCTTCACCATCGTGCCGGTGCCGCCGGACATTGCCCCGTTCTGGACCGCCGGCCGCGGCGGCATGGGCACCTACTGGCTCAACACCTACAACCTGCCGGCGCGCCCGTTGTACAACCTGCCGGCGCTGACCCTGCACGAATCCGATCCGGGCCATGCACTGCAGGGCGCGCTCGCCGCCGAACAGGGCGAGCAGCCCGAGTTCCGCCGCACGGCCTACATCTCCGCCTACGGCGAAGGCTGGGGCCTGTACTGCGAGAAGCTGGGCGTGGAGATGGGCATCTACGAAACCCCGTACGAGGATTTCGGGCGCCTGACCTACGAAATGTGGCGTGCCGCGCGCCTGGTGATCGACACCGGCGTGCACCACAAGGGCTGGAGCCGTGAGCAGGCCATCGCCTACCTGCGCGACCACACCGCGCTGAGCGAGCACGAGGTGACCACCGAGGTGGATCGCTACATCTCCTGGCCGGGCCAGGCGCTGAGCTACAAGCTGGGCGAGATCGCGATCGTGCGCCTGCGGGCGCAGGCCGAGCAGGAACTGGGCGATCGCTTCGACGTGAAGTCCTTCCACGACGCCGTGCTCAAGCAGGGCTCGGTGCCGCTGCCGGTGCTGGAACGGCAGATCCAGGCCTACATCGCCCAGCGCAAGGCCGCGACCTGAGACAGACGGGGCCTGCAGGCACGCAGCAGGCCCCGTCAACGTGAACCTTCGCAGCGCACTGCGATTGTGTAACGGGCAAGCGGACCGCTACCCTGCGGCCATGTTCCGCCGTGCCCGCCCGCGTCCGTCCCTGCTGCTGCGCCTGCTGATGCTGGTTGCGGTGGGACTGGGCGTGTTCGGCAGCGCCACGGCGTCGGCGCTGGCCGACATCCACATCAGCCTGCATGCCGATGCCGCGCACCTGGCCGATGATGCCGACGCCGAAGGTCCCGATCACGACGGCAGCGATCTGCTGCACACCCTGGTCCATTGTGGCCATTGTCACGGCCACGGCGGCGTGCTGCCGATGGCGTCGCTGCCGTGGACGCTGCCGTCCGCGCCGCCTCACGCACTGCCGTCCAGCCTGACCGCGCAGCTGCGTACCCAGCCGCCCGAGAGCCTGCTGCGTCCTCCGATAGCGGCCTGATGCCACGCGGCTCCGTGCCGCCGTCCGACATCTGAACCGCTTTCTGGAGAATCCCCATGTGGATGCGTCTGGCAGCCTTGGCTGCCTTTGCGTTCGTGCCGTGCGTGTCCGCACAGGGCACGGCGCCGGCTGTAGCGTCACCCCCCACCGCATTGACCCTGGACGACGCGATCGCCCGCGTCGCCCGCTACCATCCCGATCTGCCCCTGGTCGATGCGCAGCGCCCGCTCTGGGAAGCGCGCCGTGACGCGGCGGCACTGCGTCCCCCGCTGACGCTCGGCGTGGATCTGGAGAACGCGTTCGGCAGCGGCGACGCCAGCGGCCTGCAGGCCGCCGAACTGACCGTTACGCTGGCCGGTGTGCTCGAACGCGGCGGCAAACTGGACGCCCGTCGTGCGGTGGCCCAGGCCAACATCGACGCACTCGCACCGCAACGCGAAACCGCGCGGCTGGACCTGATGGCCGAGGTGGCCCGCCGCTACCTGGCGGTCACCGAGGCGCGCCAGCAACTGGCCATCGCCACCACCGACATCGAACAGCGCCGCCGCGCGGTTGCCGCGGCCCGCCTGCGGCTGCAGGCCGGCGCGTCGCCGGAATCGGTGCTGCTCACCGCGCAGTCGATGCTGGCCCAGGCTGAACTGGACCGCGACCGTGCCAGGCAGATGGACCAGTCCGCGCGCGCGGCGTTGTCCGCGCTGTGGCGCGCGCGCGACCCCGGCTTCGAGGTCGTCACCGGCGATCCGATGCGGTTGCCAGCCCTGCAGGCCTTCGCCGCACTGGCCGAGGAACTGCAGCGCACCCCCGAACTGGCCGTGCTGGCCGGCGAGCGTCGCCTGCGCGAGGCGCAGCTGACCCTGGCCCGGACCCAGGCGCGGCCGGACATGAGCTGGCAGGTCGGCATGCGCAACAGCCGCGACACGCGCGATACCTCGCTGGTGGCCGGCGTCAGCCTGCCGCTGGGCAGCGTGCGCCGCGCCGAACCGGACATCCGTGCGGCCGAGGCCGAACTGGCCTTGAGCAGCGTCGAGCGCGAGGCGCGCGAACTCCAGCTCTACGCCACCCTGGCCGAGGCGCACGGCCGTTACCTGACCGCGCGGCTGGAAGTCACGCGCATGGCCAGCGACGTGCTGCCGCGCCTCACGCGCGCCGAGAACGCGGCCGAAAAGGCGTGGCGTGCCGGTGCCATCAGCTACATGGAGTGGGCGCAACTGCAGGCCCTTCGCATCGAGGCGCGGCAGCGCCAGCTCGCTGCCGCGATCGCCGCACAGACCGCGCTGATCGAAATCCAGCGACTCACCGGCCAGAGCATGGTCGCTACCGCCGATGCCCCGGCACATTCCACGGTGTCCACGGAGGACCGCCCATGACCCTTTCCGCATCCCGCACCGCCCTGGCCGCCAGCCTGCTGCTGGCCCTGTTGGCCCTGACCGGCTGTGGCAAGGACACCCCGGCCGACGCAGCCCCGGGCCACGGCGAGCCTGGCCACGAGGAGGGCGAGGACGACCATGACGCACCGGAGAGCACCACGATCACGGCGGCGATGGCCGGGCAGGCCGGCATCCGTGTGGCGCCCGTGGTCGCCGGCACCATCGCCGACGAACATGATGTGCAGGGCCTGCTGACCCCCGTCGATGGGCGCGTGGCGCAGGTGACGGCGCGTTTCCCCGGCCCGATCCGTTCGCTGCGCGCCAACGTCGGCGACCGCGTGGCGGCCGGGCAGGTGCTGGCCAGCATTGAAAGCAACCTCAGCCTGACCACCTACACCGTCAGCGCGCCGATCGCCGGTGTGGTGCTGGCACGCCAGGCGCAGGTCGGCGGCGTGGCCGGGGAGGGCACGCCGCTGTTCGAGATCGGCGATCTGTCCACGCTGTGGGTGGACCTGCACATCTTCGGCAACGACACCCAGCACATCACCGCCGGCGTGCCGGTCACGGTGTCGCGCATGACCGATGGCGTGAGCCAGGCCACCACGCTCGAACGCGTGCTGCCCGGCACCGCCACCGCCAGCCAAAGTACCGTGGCGCGCGCCACGCTGCGCAACGACGACGGTCTGTGGCGGCCTGGTGCGGCGGTCAAGGCGCGCATCGTGGTGGCGACCACGCCGGCCGCGCAGGTAGTGCCGCTGTCGGCGCTGCAGAGCATGGACGGCCAGGACGTGGTGTTCGTGCGCACCGCCGACACTTACACCGCCCGCCCGGTCACGCTCGGCGCGCGCGACGCCACGCAGGTCGAAGTCCTGTCGGGCCTGACGCCCGGCGAGGACGTCGTGGTGGAGCAGAGCTACGTGGTCAAGGCCGACATCGGCAAGGCGGGGGCGTCGCATGAACATTGATCCCGTTCTGCCGCCGCCCGTCCGCGGAGGATGCCGTCATGCTTGAGCGCATCATTGGCATCTCCATCGCCCATCGCTGGCTGATGATGAGCCTGACCACGGTGCTGGTCGCAGTGGGCATCTGGAGTTTCACCCAGCTGCCGATCGACGCCACGCCGGACATCACCAATGTCCAGGTGCAGATCAACACCGCCGCACCGGGGTATTCACCGCTGGAGACCGAACAGCGCATCACCTATCCGGTGGAAACGGTGATGGCCGGTCTGCCGCGGATGGAGCAGGCCCGCTCGCTGTCGCGCTACGGCCTGTCGCAGGTGACCGTGGTGTTCGAGGACGGCACCGACATCTACTTCGCCCGGCAACAGGTGGCCGAGCGCCTGCAGCAGGTCAAATCGCAGATTCCGACAGGGCTGGACCCGCAGCTCGGCCCGATCGCCACCGGTCTGGGCGAGATCTTCATGTACACCATCGACGCCGATCCCAAGGCGCGCAAGGCCGATGGCACGCCGTACACCGCCACCGACCTGCGCACCCTGCAGGACTGGGTGATCCGGCCGCAGTTGCGCAACGTGCCGGGCGTGACCGAGGTCAACACCATCGGGGGCTTCCAGCGCCAGGTCCACATCACGCCGGACCCGGCCCGGCTGCGTGCGCTGGGCTTCACCCTGGAAGACGTCGCCGAGGCGGTGGAGGCCAACAACCAGAACGTCGGCGCCGGCTACATCGAACGCAACGGCCAGCAGTTCCTGGTGCGCATCCCCGGCCAGGTGGCCAACCTGGAGGAGATCGGCAACATCGTGCTGGCACGGCGCGAAGGCGTGCCGATCCATGTGCATGACGTGGCCGAGGTCAAGGACGGTCCGGAACTGCGCAGCGGTGCGGCGACCCAGAACGGCCACGAAGTGGTGATGGGCACGGTGGTGATGCTGATTGGCGCCAACAGCCGCGACGTGGCCCAGGCGGCCGCCGCGCGCCTGCAGCAGGCCCAGCGCAGCCTGCCCGAGGGTGTCACTGTCACGGCCAGCTATGACCGCACGGCGCTGGTGGACCGTACCATCGCCACCGTGGCCAGGAATCTGGTCGAGGGCGCGCTGCTGGTGATCGTGGTGCTGTTCCTGCTGCTCGGCAATTTCCGCGCGGTGCTGATCACCGCCGCGGTGATTCCGTTGGCGATGCTGTTCACCCTCACCGGGATGGCGCGCGGCGGGATCTCGGCCAACCTGATGAGCCTGGGCGCGCTGGATTTCGGCCTGATCGTCGACGGTGCGGTGATCATCATCGAGAACTGCCTGCGCCGCTTCGGCGAACGCCAGCACGCGCTCGGTCGTGACATGACCCGCCAGGAGCGTTTCCAGGAAACCGCCAGCGCGACGGCCGAGGTGATCCGCCCCAGCCTGTTCGGACTGGGCATCATCACCGCGGTGTACCTGCCGATCTTCGCGCTGTCCGGCGTGGAAGGAAAAATGTTCCACCCGATGGCGATCACGGTGGTCCTGGCCCTGACCGGCGCGATGGTGCTGGCACTGACCTTCGTGCCGGCCGCGATCGCTCTGTTCCTGGGCGGGCGCGTGCAGGAGAAGGAAAACCGCCTGATGGCGTGGGTGCGTCGCCGTTACGAGCCGCTGCTGGCGTTCTCGCTGCGTCGCGGGCGCTGGATGGTGGCCGGTGCACTGGTGCTGGTGGTCGGTTGCGGGCTGCTCGCCACCCGGCTGGGCAGCGAGTTCGTGCCGAACCTGGACGAAGGCGATGTGGCCATGCATGCCATGCGCATTCCCGGCACCAGCCTGACCCAGTCCATCGACATGCAGAAGCACATCGAAAACCGGCTGGTGCAGTTTCCCGAGGTAAGCAAGGTGTTCTCCAAGATCGGTACGCCGGAGGTCGCCTCCGACCCGATGCCGCCGTCGGTGGCCGATACTTTCATCATGATGAAACCGCGCAAGGACTGGCCGGACCCGCGCAAGCCGCGCGCGACGCTGCTGGGCGAGCTGGAGGCCGCGGTCGAGCAGTTGCCCGGCAACAACTACGAGTTCACCCAGCCCATCCAGATGCGCACCAACGAGCTGATCTCCGGCGTCCGTGCGGACGTGGCGGTGATGCTGTTCGGCGATGACCTGGAGACGCTGCTGGCGGTGGGCAGACGCATCGCGGCGGTGGCCGGCAAGGTACCGGGCGCGGCCGATGTGCGGGTCGAAGAGACCAGCGGCCTGCCGCTGCTCACCGTGACCCCCGACCGCACCGCGCTGGCCGGCTACGGGCTCAACCCGGGCCAGGTGCAGTCCACCGTCGCCACGGCGGTGGGCGGGCAGGTGGCCGGGCAGTTGTTCGAAGGCGACCGCCGCTTCGACATCGTGGTGCGGTTGCCCGAAGCCCTGCGCCAGGACCCGGCCGCCCTGGCGGACCTGCCGGTATCGCTGGAAAGCGCACTGTCCGGCGGTGATGCCGATGAGTCCAGCCGCGCCGCCAGTGGCACCAACGGCGCGCGCACCGTGCCGCTGCGTGAACTGGCCACGCTGGCCAACAGTGAGGGCCCGAACCAGATCAACCGCGAGAACGGCAAGCGCCGCATCGTGATCACCGCCAATGTGCGCGACCGCGATCTGGGCGGCTTCGTCGGCGAGCTGCAGCAGACCATCGGCCGCGAGGTGCAGGTGCCCAACGGGTACTGGATCGAGTATGGCGGCAGCTTCGAGCAGTTGATCTCGGCCAGCCGGCGCCTGGCGATCGTGGTGCCGCTCACGCTGGTCATCATCTTCGCGCTGCTGTTCTGGGCCTTCGGGTCGATCAAGGACGCGGCCATCGTCTTCAGCGGCGTACCGCTGGCGCTGACCGGCGGTGTGCTGGCGCTTGCCGCGCGGGGCATTCCGCTGTCGATCTCGGCCGGCGTCGGCTTCATCGCGCTGTCCGGCGTGGCGGTGCTCAACGGCCTGGTGATGATCAGCTTCGTGCGCAGCCTTCGCGAAGGAGGGCTGCCGCTCGCGCAGGCCGTGCGCGACGGCGCACTGGGCCGTCTGCGCCCGGTGCTGATGACCGCGCTGGTGGCATCGCTGGGCTTCGTGCCGATGGCCTTCAATGTCGGTGCCGGTTCGGAAGTGCAGCGCCCGCTGGCGACGGTGGTGATCGGCGGCATCGTGTCGTCCACGCTGCTGACCCTGCTGGTGCTGCCGGTGCTTTACCGCTGGCTGCATCGTCGCGACGCGTCGTCGGCGTGAGCCCGTGCTCCGCGCGCCATGTGGCGCGCGGAGCACGCCCGACTCTGGTACCTTTCTGCGTCGTTACGCCGCGGCCGCGGCAATGCAGGACGCAGCGACATGGCGCGCAATCTACTGTTGGGCACCCCCGCCACCACCACCCCGACCCTGACCACGACGCGGTCGCAGGCCGCTAGCGGGCTGGCCTCCGCATCGCTGGACACCCGCCTGCGCCAGAAGCGCTCGCCGGCCTACCTGCAGGCGATGGCCAAACTCGATGCCGGCGGCCACGTGCACGATCGCCAGGCACTGGATGCGCTGCTCGCGCAGATCGATCAGGAACTGGGCACGATCGAGATCCAGGAGCGCCTGCTGGGCATTGTCGGGCGTTGCTACCTGGGGCACCCCTACGAAGTGCACACCCTGGACCTCGGCGGGCGCATCACCGAGCATTTCAAGAAAGGTCACCCGCTGCCGCTAACGCTCGAACGGGCCCGCGTCCTGGCCACGCATCCGTCGTATGCCTTCATCGAGGTGTACGCCACCCGGATGGTGGCGGTGAGCGAGTCCGGGCAGACCGCGATCATTGAAGGAACGGCATGAGTACCCAACGCATCATCCATATGGCGGACCTGTCCGCCATCAACAGCAGCCTGCGCACCCTCGGCCGCGATCTGGACTCGCTGAACGCGCAGGTCGATGCGGTCCAGCACGACGTCGGCGCAACCCGCAGCGAACTGGCGCGCCTGGAAAAGGCGTTCATGGATTTTGTCGCCGCCGACGTCAAGGCCAAGGAGCTGTCGCTCGCCGAGACCCGCCAGGTCAAGATCCGCCAGGAACTGGAAACCCGCTTCGGCCACTACGGCGAGGTGCGTCGCCAGACCACCGGCATCCTGCAGGCCGCCGACATTTCGCTGGTCCGCCAGGACACCATCCGTGCCGCCAGCGAGAACCTGATGCTGGCCGCACCGGGGTACTGGCTTGCGCCGGCGCTGGTGGCCCTGGCTGCCTGGCTCAACGACCACAAGGACCTGGCCGAGCGCGCGCTGGCCGAAGCGATCCGCCGCGACGATGAGAAGACCAGCCTGCTGTTCGCGCTGGTCAGCCGCCGCGCCGGTCGCCTGGCCGCATCGCAGCAGTGGATGGACCGCTACCTGGGCATGCAGAACCCGGTGGAACTGGACCGCCAGACCGTGGTGCTCATCGATGCGATCGCCGCCGGTGTGTTTGGTGTGGAAACCGCGCTGACCTGCGTGGCGCGCACCAGCGACTGGATCGAGGAGCTGTCCCAGCGCGCCGGCTTCATCGAGAGCCAGCGCAGCCAGTGGATCGACGCGCTGCGCTCGAAGACGCCGCACGGCGACGACAGCGCCCGCTACCCGCATCTGCAGCAGTACAGCCCCACCTGGCCGGCCCTGCAGGCCTCGCTCAATGCCACCGCCACGCACGGCGCGGTCGCCCAGCATTTCCAGGCCGTGTTCAGTGGCGAGGTCCGCGCGACTGCCGGCCTGGCCGCCGATGTCGATGCACTGCTGACCAAGCTGGTCTCCCATTTCGATGTGGAGGAACTGCCGCTGCGTCGCGATGAGGAGCTGTGCCGCCTGATCATCGAAGAGAACGGTGACCGCGCTGCCGCCACGTCGCGCTTCCAGCTGCAGGATCCCGCGCTGGAGCACCGCATCAGCTTCACCCAGCTGCTGACCAACGCGGCGATGCATCCGGAAACCTCGCACGCCTCGCGCGCCACCCAACGCTTTGCCACCGCGCAGTCGCGCGCCTGGATCCTGGAGGCGCACCACGACCTCACCGCCAGCATCCGCCTGGCGGTGCCAACGCAGGTGCAGCTGCACCTGGATGGCTGGGAAGGCAGCACCACCGACGGCGGCAACCAGGCCGACCTGGAAGCCGCGTTGGGCCAGCACATCGACGGCCGTCTGGCCGAGGCACTGGCCTCGGTCAAGCTGGGCATCCACCACTGGCTGGTGATGGGCCTGGGCATCCTGCTGATGCTGCTGGCCCTGGGCAACATCGTGGGCATGGTGATCGCGGCGGTGATGCTGCTGTGGGTGTACATGGCGTACCGCAATCTGGACAAGCAGCGCACCAAGGTGCGCGCCGATTTCGCCGCGCTGCGCGAGCAGAGCCAGCAGGCGTTGAAGGCCTGCGTTGCCGAAGTGGTCGAAGTACGCCGCGACCTGGCCGCGCGCGATGCGCAGTCCGCGTCGGTGACCGCGCTGCTGGAATCGATCACGCCCGACCAGTTCACCCTGGGCGGCCACGACAACACCCGCCGCATTCTTGCCGCCACCGCCTGAGGCCCGCCATGACCCGATCCCTGCTGGATGCCACTGTCACGCCGCCGCCGTTGCCGGCCGAAGCACCGCCCCTGCCGCCGTTGCCGGTCGAGCGCGCACCGTCCCCGGCCGTGTCCGTCGCTCCGGACGCCCTGGCTGGCGCCCTGCCGGGCTGGGACCTGCTCCCGGCCACCGGCTTCGTGCGGCGCAAGCGCGCTACGGCCGGATGACCCTGCCGGTTCCCCGCACCTACGCGCAATGGAGCCAGGTGCTGGATGCCTTTGACGATGGCCAGCATGATGCCGAGGCCCTGGCGGCGATGGCGGCCGGCCAGGTGGACTGGACGCCCGGCGTGGCCACGCTGTTCAGCCAGCGTGTCTGCGCGCTGCTCGACCGCCGCGTGCAGCGCTGCGGCGCACGCCTGACCCGTGACCTCGGCCTGCGCAGCGACGAGGTCACCCTGGTGCGCGCGCTGCTCGATGCGCGCCGCCACTTCGCCGTGCTCTACCAGCTTGCCACCCTGGCCACGCTGCCCGAACCGCTGCGTGCGCACCTGCGCACCGAGCTGGAACGCATCGCCGCGGACATGCAGCGCGGACTGGAGGAGGGCGCGCAACGCGCCCGCTGCGAGCGTTCGCTGCGCACGCTGCGCCACAACAGCCTGTGCCACTACCGGCCTGCCGCTACCGATGCCGTGGCGCCTGCCCCGATGCCCGGCGCCCTTTCCGCGGAACCGCCGGCACTGCCGGCGCGCCGCCGTACCCTGATGATCTGACGCCATGAGCGATACCCGCGAGTTCCACGCCACGCTGACCCGCTACCTGAAGGCGCGCGTGCCCTTCATCTCCATCCGCAGCACCGAGCGGGCCCGGGTGCTGGACATCCTGCGCGACGTTGCCGGCGCGCTGAATGCCCCGTTTTACGTGCACACCCTGTCGCAGGGCACGCGTGAGCTGTCCACCGGCCGCATCGTCAACGAGGACAGGTCGGTGGTCGGCGCGGTCGACTTCGCCAGCCAGCAGATGGCCCAGCGCCAGAACCTGAGTTTCGTGCTCACCGAAGTGTCCGACCTGGAGGACGACACGCCTTCGGCGCGGCAACTGATCGACGTGGCGATGCTGGCCGCCGACCACGGCGGTTCGCTGGTGGTGGTGACCAGCAAGCCGATCTTCGGCCAACTGCAGCGGCTGGGCATGTCGCTGGTGCTGTCGCCGCCCACCGAAGACGAGATGGCGGCGATCATCCATGAGCAGATCGACCCGTATCGCAGCCAGTTCCAGATCGCCTGGGACGATGCCGACATCCGCCAGGCGGCCGCGATCCTTGCCGGCATCTCGCGCCTGGAAGCGGAAAACATCATCGCCACGCTGCTGGTGAACGGTCGGATCGACAAGAACGATCTGGTGGAGCTGATGCATGCCAAGGACCGCATCTTTGCCGACATTTCCGGCATCGAGCGGGTGCCCGTGCGCGGCGGCGACCTCAGCGTGGGCGGCCTGGGCGGGCTCAAGGACTGGCTGGCCCGCGAGCGCCCGCTGCTGACCGCCGACCTGCGCGAACGCGGCATCCGCCCGCCGCGCGGCGTGCTGCTGGTGGGCGTGCCCGGCTGCGGCAAATCGCTGTCGGCCAAGGCCATCGCGCAGGACTGGCAGTTGCCGCTGTACCGGCTGGACCTGTCCACGATCCACGGCCAGTACCTCGGGCAGAGCGAGGGCCGGCTGAAGGAAGCCCTGGCCACCGCCGATCACGTGGCGCCGTGCGTGCTGTGGATCGACGAGATCGAGAAGGGCCTGGCCGGCGCGACCGGCGGCGGCGATGGCGGGACCTCGACCCGGCTGGTCGGCCAGTTCCTGTACTGGCTGCAGGAAGCCCGCACCCGGGTGTTCGTGGTGGCCACCGCCAACGATGTCTCCAAGCTGCCGCCGGAGCTGCTGCGCCGTGGCCGCTTCGACGAACTGTTCTTCGTCGACCTGCCGACCGCGCCGGAACGCCGCGACATCATCGGGATCTATGCCCGGCGCGGCCTCCAACAGCGCGAGCTGGCCCCGGCGCTGCTCGACGAGCTGGTCGAGCTGTCCGAGGGCTTTGCCGGCTCGGACCTGGAGTCGGCCGTGCGCGAGGTGGTCAAGGAGGCCTACCTGAAGGGCGATGCGGTGGTCACCGATGACCTGTTCCGGCGCAGCTTCCAGAACGTGGTGCCGCTGTCGCGGACCGCGCCGGAGCAGATCGAGAACATCCGCGCCTGGGGCCGGGAGCGGGCCGTACCCGCCTCGGGCGAGGCGATCGCCGGCACCCCGCTGACCAGCGGCCGCCCGCGCCGCGCCGTGCTGACCTGAGCCGCCGGCGCCTTGCATCACAGGGCGCGCGCTGGCATAATGCGCGGCTCGCTGTGTCCAAAAACCTTTGGATCGGCGGCCGGGAACACGTCATCCGGCCGGCCCTCGACAGCGTAACCCTTTGATTCTCATGACGTGTGGCGGGAAACCGTCGAGGCCGCCGTCGCCCGGGCTATGGGCCGACACTTACTTTCATCGAGGTGCGCAATGTCCCGCGTATGCCAAGTTTCCGGCAAGCGAGTGCAGACGGGTAACAACGTCTCGCACGCCAACAACAAGACCCGTCGTCGTTTCCTGCCCAACCTGCACGAGCGCCGCTTCTGGGTTGCCAGCGAGAACCGCTGGGTCAAGCTTCGTGTTTCCGCGCATGCCCTGCGCACCATCGACAAGAACGGCATTGATTCCGTTCTGGCTGAGCTGCGTGCGCGCGGCGAAAAGGTCTGAGGAGTAAACGATCATGGCAGGCAAGCGCGACAAGATCCGTCTGATTTCGACGGCCAACACTGGCCACTTCTACACGACGGACAAGAACAAGAAGAACACCCCCGGGAAGATGGAATTCCTGAAGTACGATCCGGTCGTGCGCAAGCACGTCCTGTACAAGGAAGGCAAGATCAAGTAATCCGTCACCGGATTGGTTGATGTCCCGCGAAGAACCCGCCGAGAGGCGGGTTTTTTGTTGGGCGGCCGGCCACCACGGCCGCACACGGCAGCCGTGGCAGAATGCGGTTCCACCCCCGACGGGCGACGCGATGCTGTTCGAGTGGATGCTGGGTTCCTGGTTGTTGATGCTGGACTGGCTGATCCGGCTGGCGGCGCTGTTCTGGATTCCCACCCGGACCACCCCGGGGGCAGCACGCAGCTGGCTGCTGCTGGTCGGCTTCGTGCCGTTGCTGGGGTTGCCCCTGTATCTGCTGTTCGGCCATCCGTGGCTGTCGCGGCAGCGCGTGCAGCGACAGGCCGAAGCCTCCCAGGTCATCCGCGAGGAACAGGCCCTGCAACCGCCGCTGCGCTGGACGCCGCTGCCGGACACGGCCACCGCCGAGATCGTGCCGCTGATCGAGCGCCAGGGCGACTTCATGCCCATCCACGGCAACGCGGTTGAACTGCTCAGCGACTACGACGCCTCCCTGCAGGCGCTCATCGCCGATATCGACCAGGCCCGCGACCGCGTGCACCTGCTGTACTACCTGATGTTCGACGATGCGGTCGGCGAGGCGATCGTGCAGGCGCTGCAACGCGCGGCCGCGCGCGGCGTGCATTGCCGGCTGCTGCTCGATGCGGTGGGCGCCAAGCGCGGCCTGCGCCGCTACCGCCATCGGCTGCAGGCGCTCGGCGTGGACGTGCGCGCGATGCTGCCCGGTGGGCTGCGCTGGCGGCGCAGCGGGCGCATGGACCTGCGCAACCATCGCAAGATCGCGGTGATCGACAACCGGGTCGGCTACATCGGTTCGCAGAACCTGGCCCAGCCGCAGTTCGTGCCCGGTTTCCCCAACAGGGAACTGGTGGCGCGGGTGCGCGGTCCGGCCGTGGCCCATCTGGAAGCGGTATTTGCCAGCGACTGGTACATGGAAACCGGCCAGCGCCTGGACGTGTTGACCGCCGTGCCGGTGTGCTCGGCCGACGTGGCCACCCAGCTGCTGCCCAGCGGCCCGGCCTATCCCTTCAGCAACGCGCGCGACGCGGTCAATGCGTTGATCCACCTGGCCCGCCGGCGCATCGTGCTGGTCACGCCGTACTTCGTGCCTGACGAGGCCACCCTCAGTGCACTGCGCATCGCCGCGCTGTCCGGCGTGCAGGTGCAGCTGATCCTGTCGGCCAGCAGCAACCAGCGGCTGACCGCCTGGGCGCAGGAGGCGTACTACGACGAACTGCTGCGCTGCGGTGTGCGCATCGCCCTGTACGAGCCCAGTTTCCTGCATGCCAAGCACCTGACCGTGGACGAGGACATCGCGCTGGTCGGCTCGATCAACCTGGACATCCGCTCGTTCGCCCTCAACGCCGAGATCGGCATGCTCTGCTACGACGCCGGCATCGTGGCGCAGCTGCTGCGCATCGAGAACGACTACCTGCTGCAGTCGCGCCAGCTCGACCTGAAAACCTGGCGCGGCCGGCCGGCATGGCGACGCAGCCGCGAAGGCATCGCCCGGCTGGCCGACGCGCTGATGTAGCGCTGCGGCGGCGTCCGACGGAGGCGGTCGCGCGCATCGCCTACAATCGCTGCATGACTGCCACCGAAACTTCCCGCCAGTGCGACCTGGCCATCGTCGGCGGTGGTGCGGCCGGCGTGCTGGTCGCGCTGCACGCGCTGCGCTCCGCCACCGGCGCTGCCCAGATCGTCCTGTTCGAGCCGGCCTCGGTGCTGGCCCAGGGCATCGCCTATGCCACGGCATGGCCGGACCATCTGCTCAACGTGCCGGTCGGCAGGATGAGCGGCCTGCCCGACGCCTCCGATGACTTCCTGGCATATCTCCTGCAGATCGAGGCGTTCCCGACCCTGGACCGTGACGCACTGGCGGCAGCATACGTGCCGCGGCGCATGTACGCCGCCTACCTGCAGGCGCGCCTGGAGCAGGCACAGGCCGACAGCCCGGCCCGGCTGCAGGTCGTGCATGAGGCCGTCCTTGGCCTGCATCCGGGCAACGCCGTACAGCGGCTGTCGCTGGCCAACGGCGATCACTGGCAGGCGCGCCAGGTGGTGCTGGCCTGTGGCAACAGCATGCGGCCGTTGCCGGTGCCCGGCGCCGAGGCGCTGCCCCCGGGAAAGGTGGTCGATGCGTGGGATTACGACGGTGTGCGCCTGCTGGCCGGCGCCGGCGACGTGGCCATCATCGGTTCCGGCCTGAGCATGGCCGACAGCGTGGTCGCGCTGGCCAACGCCGGTCACCGCGGGCGCATCCATGTGCTGTCGCGCCATGCACTGCTGCCGTTGCCGCATGCGCACGGCGGCGCGGCGACCTTCGATCCGCAGCCGCTGCCGGGCATGCCGCTGCGCCAGGCGCTGCGCGCGCTGCGCGTGCACGCCCGCAGTGCCGTCAGCCAGGGGCTGCCCTGGCAGGCGGTGATGGACCGCATCCGCCCGCTGGGCCAGGCGTTGTGGCAGGGGCTGGATGCGGTCGACCAGCGCCGTTTCCTGCGCCACGTGGTGCGGTACTGGGATGTGCATCGCCATCGCATCGCCGAGCCGGTGGAGGCGCAGGTCGCCGCACTGGAGCAGTCCGGCCAGCTGCAGCGCCATCGGGCCCGCCTGGACGCCGTGCGGGTGCTGGACGGCTCCCTGCAGGTGCACGCACACGATGCCGCCGGCGTGCTGCCGCCATTGAACGTGGACGTACTGATCAACGCCACCGGCGTGGAAACCCGCGCCACCGCCATGCGCAATCCGCTGGTGCGGCAGTTGCTCGCCGATGGCCACGCACGCCCGGGTCCGCACGGCCTGGGGGTGGATACCTCGGTGGAGCGGGGGCAGTTGCTGGATGCGGCGGGCCAACCCCAGGCCGGGGTGCAGGTGGTCGGCAGCCTGCGCATCGGCACGCTCTGGGAAAGCCTGGCCATTCCCGAACTGCGCGGCCAGGCCCAGCAGGCGGCACGCGCCGCGCTGGGCTGAACCGGTTGCAGGCGGTGGCGGTCGCCGCACGCTGCACGGGGTAAAATGGGGCATGGATGTCTCCCACTTGCTCGACGGGCTCAACCCCGCCCAGCGCGAAGCTGTGTCCGCGCCGCCCGGCCACCATCTGGTGCTTGCCGGTGCCGGTTCCGGCAAGACCCGCGTGCTTATCCACCGCATCGCCTGGCTCAATGAAGTCTGCGGCGTGCCGACCCACGGCATTTTTGCGGTGACCTTCACCAACAAGGCTGCCGGTGAGATGCGTCACCGCATCGACCTGCAGCTGCCGCAGGGCAGCCGCGGCGCGTGGATCGGTACCTTCCACGGCCTGGCGCACCGCCTGCTGCGGCTGCACTACCAGGACGCCAAGCTGCCCGACAGCTTCCAGGTGCTCGATTCGGACGACCAGCTGCGCCTGGTCAAGCGGGTCGTGCAGCAGCTGGAGATCGACGACGGCAAGTTCCCGCCCAAGCAGATCGCCTGGTGGATCAACGAGCAGAAGGACGAAGGCCGTCGGCCGCAGCACATCCAGCCCGAGCCGCATGACGCCTGGCTGGAAACCATGCGCCAGGCCTACGCCGCCTACCAGGAGCGCTGCGACCGTGCCGGGCTCGTCGACTTCGCCGAGCTGCTGCTGCGCGCACATGAACTGCTGCGCGACAACCCGGCACTGTTGGCCCACTACCGCTCGCGCTTCCGCGAGATCCTCGTCGACGAGTTCCAGGACACCAATGCCATCCAGTACGCCTTCGTGCGCGTGCTGGCCGGCGACAGCGGCCACGTGTTCGTGGTCGGCGACGACGACCAGGCCATCTACGGCTGGCGCGGTGCCAAGGTCGAGAACGTACAGCGCTTCCTGAAGGACTTCCCCGGCGCGCAGACCGTGCGCCTGGAGCAGAACTACCGGTCCAGCGCCAACATCCTCGGCGCTGCCAATGCGGTGATCGCGCACAACCCGGACCGGATCGGCAAGGAGCTGTGGACCGACAGCGGCGATGGCGAGCCGATCGATCTGTACGCCGCCTACAACGAAATGGACGAGGCGCGTTACGTGGTCGAGCGCGCGCGGCAGTGGGTGCGCGATGGTGGCAGCTACGGCGATGCCGCCGTGCTCTATCGCAGCAACGCGCAGTCGCGCGCGTTCGAAGAAGCGCTGCTGTCCGAGCAGGTGCCGTACCGGGTGTACGGTGGCATGCGCTTCTTCGAGCGCGCCGAAATCAAGGATGCGCTGGCCTACCTGCGGTTGATGACCAACCGCAACGATGACGCCGCATTCGAACGGGCGGTCAACACGCCCACGCGTGGCATCGGCGACCGCACCCTGGACGAAGTGCGCCGGCTGGCGCGCACCCAGGCAATCTCACTGTGGGAAGCCACCATGCTGACCACGCAGGGCGACGCCCTGGCTGCGCGCGCGCGCAACGCGTTGGCCGGGTTCCTGACCCTGGTCAACCAGTTGCACGGCGAAGCCGGCGAGATGACCCTGGCTGAACGCATCGACCACGTGCTGGTGCGCTCGGGCCTGCGCGAGCACTGGTCAAAGGAAAGCCGCAACGCGCTGGATTCGGAATCGCGTGCGGACAACCTGGACGAACTGGTGTCGGTGGCCTCGCGCTTCGTGCGCCGCGAGGACGACATCGAAGAAACCGGCGAAACGATGAGCGAGCTGGTTGCCTTCCTGTCCTACGCCTCGCTGGAGGCCGGCGAAGGCCAGGCGCAGGCGGGCGAGGAGGGCGTGCAGCTGATGACCCTGCACTCGGCCAAGGGCCTGGAGTTCCCCATCGTGTTCCTGGCCGGCATGGAAGACGGCCTGTTCCCGAGCGCACGTTCGCTGGAAGAAAGCGGCCGGCTGGAAGAAGAGCGCCGCCTGGCCTACGTGGGCATCACCCGCGCGCGTCAGAAGCTGGTGCTCAGCTACGCCGAATCGCGGCGCATCCACGGCCAGGACAACTACAACGTGCCCTCGCGCTTCCTGCGCGAGATCCCGCGCGAGCTGCTCAACGAAGTGCGCCCCAAGGTGCAGGTCTCGCGCAGCGCCTCGCTCGGTGCCAACCGTGTGATGGGCCACGCCGCGCTGGAAGCGCCGCCGCTCAAGCTGGGCGCGATGGTTTCCCACGCCCGCTTTGGCGAAGGCATGGTCACCGACTACGAAGGCAGCGGCCAGCACGCACGCGTGCAGGTGGAATTTGCCGAGGCCGGCAGCAAGTGGCTGGTGATGGCGTACGCCAACCTGACGGTGCTGTAAGGAGGGCGCGCCACGGATGACGCGCCACATTCTCTTCATCTGCAGCCAGAACCGCCTGCGCAGCCCGACAGCTGAGCAGGTGTTTGCCGATTGGCCCGGCATCGAGACCGCATCGGCCGGTCTCAAGCCGGATGCCGACGTGCCGGTCAGTCCGGAACTGCTGCAGTGGGCCGATCTGATCGTGGTGATGGAGCGCGCGCACCGCAGCCGTCTGTCCAGCCGGTTGCGGTCATGGCTGGGGGGCAAGCGGGTGGTGTGCCTGGATATTCCCGACGATTACGACTTCATGCAGCCGGCACGGGTGGAACTGCTGGAGCGCAAGGTGCCGCCGCTTCTGCGCTGAGCAGCCGTCCAGTGGCCGGCACTACAATGGGGGCTCTTTTTGCGTAGATCGCCCCCATGACCGATTCGCCGCTGCACATCAACGTCAAGCTGAATGCCCGGCTCCAGCCCGAGCATCGGCTGCAGCTGTTCGAAGATCCGCTCGATGCGATGCTCGAGGGCGTCGGCATCGGCGAAATCCTGGGCGGCGGCACGGCGCTGTCCGAGGACGGGGAGGTCGAGTACGGCGACCTGGAGATCCAGCTGCACGACGCCGCCGCACTGCCGCAGGTGATCGAACTGCTCGAGCAGCTCGGCGCGCCGAAGGGGTCGCTGATCCAGCGTGACGGTGAGGACGATCTGCCGTTTGGCATCACCGAAGGCCTGGGGCTGTACCTGGATGGCGTGAATCTGCCGGACGAGGTCTACGAGCAGTGCGATTCGAACTATGTGTTCGACCAGATCGTCGAGCGCATCGACGGCCACGGTGAAATCTGCAGCTGGTGGCAGGGGCCGAGCGAAACAGCGCTGTATCTGTACGGCGCCAGCTTCGACACACTGCGCGACCGCATTGCCGATCTGCTCGCCAGCTATCCGCTGTGCCAGGGCGCGCGCGTGGTGCGGATCGCCTGACCGGCGCGTTCCCCCCTTTCATCATCCCAACCCCCCCGCTTCATCCGCCCCCGCCCCCGGCTCATCCCGGATTTCACGCGCTTCGTCGCGTGCCGCTTGCCCGGGTCCCGGCGCGCGCCCAGAGTCTGGCGCTGTCCGCTGGGAGCGCGCATATGAACAAGGGAATCCCGTACCTGCTTGCCGTCCTGGTCGCGCTGACGCTGTCGGCCGACTGGGGTGCACCGGTGCTGGCCCTGTTCCAGCATGCCTATGCCTGCCTGGAGGGCGGCGGTGGCCTGGACCTGGTACGCCTGCGCTGTGAGGCGCAGCCCACCGGGTTGTGTGCCGCGCTGGCGACGTGGCCCTTCTGGGCGACGGCGGCGGCGGTCGCGGTCGCCGCCGTTCTGGCGGCGCGGCCGGGGGGGGGGCCGCGCGCACGGCACGCGGCCTGACGGCGGCATCCCCGGAACGTGGCCGGGCAGTGCATCATCGGCTGTCTACCCTGAGGAACTGCCATGCCCCTGACTGAGAAGGACAAGATGCTGTCCGGCCAACCCTATCGGCCGGGCGACCCGGTGCTGCAGGCCGACATGGCGGCAGCCAAAGCGTGGATGGTGCGCTACAACGCGGCCCTGGCGGCCTCGCCGGCGGTACGTCGCGAGCTGCTGCGCGAGCGTCTGGGCGCGGTCGGCGAGGGCGCGGTGATCCGTCCGCCGTTCCACTGTGACTATGGCAGCCACATCCATCTGGGCCGCGATGTGTTCCTCAACTACAACTGCGTGATCCTCGACGTGGCCGAGGTCCACATCGGCGATGGCACCCAGATCGGGCCGGCCGTGCAGATCTACGCCGCCGACCATCCACGCGATCCGCAGCAGCGCGCCGCCGGGCTGGAATCGGCACGGCCGGTACGGATCGGGCGCAATGTGTGGATCGGGGGCGGTGCCATCCTGCTGCCTGGCGTGGAGATCGGTGATGACGCCGTGGTTGGCGCCGGCAGCGTGGTGACCCGCGACGTTCCTGCCGGGGCCACCGTGGTCGGCAATCCGGCGCGCGTGGTGGCGCGCCCGCACGGGGATTGATCCTGCTCAAGGCATGATCTCCACACCGGGTGTGCAATGGTGTCCCTTCCATTGCCCCTCCCTGGAGCCCTGTCATGTACAAGCGAATCCTGATTGCCACCGATGGTTCGGAGCTGGCCGAGAAGGGGCTGCTCAAAGGCCTGGAGCTGGCCAAGGACCTCAATGCGGAGGTCGACATCGTGACCGTGTCCGAGCCTTGGGCGGTGGGCATGTACGACGCGATGGGCTGGAGCGTGGGGTATATGAACAGCCCCGAGTACAAGGCCGACCGCGAAGAGACCGCGCAGAAGGTGCTGGCCCCGGCCAAGGCGACCGCCGATGCACAGGGACTGCGCGCGAACACCGTGCATGTGCTCGACCGCTACGCGGCCGACGGCATCATCGACACCGCCACCGAGCGTGGCAGCGACCTGATCGTAATGACCTCGCACGGCCGTCGCGGCGTCACCCGGGTGCTGCTCGGCAGCCAGACCGCCGAAGTGCTGGCGCGCAGTACCGTACCGGTGCTGGTCATCCGCTGAGGCGTGGTGCCGGCCAGCGGCCGGCACTACGGGCGCAGCGCGAGCGTCTGCGATTCGTCCAGGCTGCCGTCCGGCTGCAGCACGACATAGCGTTCACCGCTGCGATCGAACAGCACCGGGATCGGGTCGCGGAACAGCGGGCGGCGGACGAAGCGCAGCACCCAGCCGAAATGCTCCAGCGTCTCCACCGCCTGCCGCTGTTCCGGGGTCAGGCCGGCCCGCAGCTGGGCGGGGTCCGGCGGTTGGCGGCGTTCAGGCGTGGTCATCGGGCGGGGCGGGCGACAGCGGCAGGGCAGGTGCTCACCAGCTGTAGAGCTTCCAGTAGACCGGCGATACGCCATCCTTGTCGTTGTCCATGCGGCCATCCCCGTTGCGGTCGTACATGTAGTACGCGGGGCCGCGCGAGGGCGTTACCTTGACCATGCGGAGCTGGCCGCTGACCCGGTATTCCTCGACGGTATCGCCGTTGTCCAGGGTGCGCCTGGAAATGTCCGCGCCGCTGACATCGACCGGGGGAGCGCCCGCGCCGCCGGTGGAAGCGCAGCCAGCCAGTGCGAGCAGGGCAGCCAGCAACAGGATCTTCATGGGCCGTAGGTCCTTGGACAGGGGAGTCCGGATTATGCCCCATGCGTTGTGAGCCCGGTGCCGCGAACCGCGCGGGCCGGGCGCGTAGAATCGTCGCATGAGCCGATTAGTCCTGATTGACGGGTCCAGTTACCTGTATCGCGCGTTCCACGCGCTCCCGCCGCTGACCAATGCGCACGGTGAACCCACCGGCGCGCTGTTCGGCGTGGTCAACATGCTGCGCGCCACGCTGAAGGAGCGCCCAGAGTTCGTCGCCTTCGTGGTCGATGCGCCCGGCAAGACCTTCCGCGACGACCTGTATGCCGACTACAAGGCCAACCGGCCGCCGATGCCCGATGACCTGCGCCCGCAGATCGAGCCGATGTGCCGCATCGTCGAAGCACTCGGGCTGAGCATCCTGCGCATCCCCGGCGTGGAAGCCGACGACGTGATCGGCACGCTGGCGCTGCAGGGCCACCGTGACGGCCTGCAGGTCACCATCTCCACCGGCGACAAGGACTTCGCCCAGCTGGTCCGCCCGGGCATCGAACTGGTCAACACCATGACCGGCAGCCGCATGGACTCGGACACGGCGGTGATGGAGAAATTTGGCGTGCGCGCCGACCAGATCGTCGACCTGCTGGCGCTGATGGGCGATGCGGTCGACAACGTGCCCGGGGTGGAGAAGTGCGGCCCCAAGACCGCTGCCAAATGGCTGGCCGAGTACCAGCACCTGGAGGGGGTGATGGCCGCGGCGGCGACCATGAAGGGCAAGATCGGCGACAACCTGCGCGCGGCGCTCGAGCGCCTGCCACTCAACCGCGAGCTGGTCACCATCCGCACCGACGTGGCGCTGGACGTCACGCCGCAGACGCTGCCGCTGCGCGAGCCGGACGTGCCCACCCTGAGCGAGCTGTACCTGCGCTACGGCTTCACCCAGGCGCTGAAGGAGCTGGGCGGGCCGGTACCGGCACCGGCCGCCGCCAGCGACGCCCCGGTCAGCCTGCGCGGCACGGCGGCCGGCTTCGCCCGCAGCACGCCGGCCGAGGCGGACGCCGCGATCGACCCGGCGCTGTCCGCCCCGGGTGACTACGAAACTGTGCTCACCACCGAACAGCTCACCGCCTGGGTGGCGCGTGCGGAAGCAGCCGACCTGATCGCCTTCGACACCGAAACCGACGCGCTCGATGCGATGCGCGCCAATCTGGTCGGCATCAGCCTGGCGGTCGAGCCCGGCCGGGCGGCCTATATTCCGGTGGGCCACGACTATCCCGGCGCGCCGGCCCAGCTGCCGCGCGAGCAGGTGCTGGCCGCGCTGCGCCCGGTGCTGGAGAACCCGGCCAAGAAGAAGGTCGGACAGCACGGCAAGTACGATCTGCACGTGCTGCGCCGGCATGGCGTCGAGGTGCGCGGTTACCACGACGACACCATGCTCGAGAGCTTCGTGCTGAACTCCACCGCCACCCGCCACGACATGGATTCGCTGGCGATGCGCTATCTGGGCTACACCACCATCAAGTTCGAGGACGTCGCCGGCAAGGGCGCCAAGCAGATCCCGTTCTCCCAGGTGGGCCTGGATGAAGCCGGCCGCTACGCCGCCGAAGATGCCGACATCACCCTGCGCCTGCACCACGCGCTGCAGCCGCAGCTGCTGGCGGTGCCGGCGCTGTACAGCGTCTACCGCGACATCGAAATGCCGCTGGTGCCGGTGCTGGCCACCATCGAGGCCAATGGCGTGCACATCGACATGGCCGAACTGCGCCGGCAGAGCCAGGACCTGGGCGTGCGCATGCTGGCGGCCCAGCAGAAGGCCACCGAGCTGGCCGGCCACACCTTCAACCTGGATTCGCCCAAGCAGTTGCAGGCCGTGCTGTTCGACGAGCTCAAGCTGCCGGCCCTGGTGAAGACCCCCAAGGGCCAGCCAAGCACCAACGAAGAGGCGCTGGAGGCCATCGCCGAACAGCACGAGCTGCCGCGGGTGATCCTGGAGTACCGCGGGCTGGCCAAGCTGCGCAGCACCTACACCGACAAGCTGCCGGAGATGGTCAATCCCGATACCGGGCGCGTCCATACCAGCTACCACCAGTCCGGTGCGGCCACCGGGCGGTTGTCGTCCTCCGACCCGAACCTGCAGAACATCCCGATCCGCACCGACGACGGTCGCCGCATCCGCCGCGCATTCGTGGCGCCGCCGGGGCGCAAGCTGCTGGCCTGCGACTACTCGCAGATCGAGCTGCGGATCATGGCCCACCTGTCCGAGGACCCGGGCCTGGTGCGTGCGTTCGAGCAGGGGGCGGACGTGCATCGCGCAACGGCGGCCGAAGTGTTCGGGCGTGCGCTCGACGAGGTCACCCCCAATGAACGCCGCGCGGCCAAGGCGATCAATTTCGGCCTGATGTACGGCATGAGTGCGTTCGGCCTGGCGCGCAATCTGGGCATCGACCGTGGCCAGGCCCAGGATTATGTCGCGCTGTATTTCAGCCGCTATCCGGGCGTGCGCGATTTCATGGAGCGCATGCGCCAGCAGGCGCGCGAGCAGGGCTACGTGGAAACCCTGTTCGGTCGCCGCCTGTATCTGAACGACATCAACGCCCGCAATCAGGGCCTGCGCGCCGGCGCTGAACGGGCGGCGATCAATGCGCCGATGCAGGGTACGGCGGCGGACATCATCAAGCGCGCGATGGTGCGGGTGGATGACTGGCTGCAGACCCAGGACGGCCAGGCCCGGATGATCCTGCAGGTACACGATGAACTGGTCTTCGAAACCGAAAGCAGCTTCCTCGAAACCTTGCGTTCCCAGGTCGTGGCGCTGATGTCCTCGGCGGCGGAACTGCGCGTGCCGCTGGTGGTGGACGCGGGCGTCGGCGACAACTGGGATGAGGCGCACTGAGGGATTTTCGGCCGCAGAAGGATGAACTTGTTCATTACGCGGCCGTAATCTGACTCTTCGATGAATGTTTCCGTGACGCGGCGAGGATTAATTGGGCCCCTTCACGAACTATCAATGTTCGAGGTGCTTTTATAGACCTCGACAGGCGCAACGCCTGTTGTGGATCTCTCCCATCCCCTGGAGCAGATCTCGGAACGGGGGCTCCTCCCCAAGCGCCCGTTCCCCGGCCCCGCTGACCTCCCCCTGGTCGGCGGGGCTTTTTATTTGGGCCGTTGCCAGCCGCACGGCCGCCCCGGGAGGCCCCCTGTCGCAACTGCCGATTGCCTGCAGCCCGCGCTCTGGCCCATCCTGCCGGCACGTTCCGGGGAGAGTGCAATGAGCGATCTGTTTGCCTTGGCCATGCCGTGGTGGGAATTCATCCTGCGCGCGGTGGTTGTCTACGTGGTGGTGCTGGGCATGGTGCGCCTGTCCGGTAAACGCGCGCTGGGCCAGATCACGCCGTTCGACGTGCTGCTGATTGTGCTGCTCGGCAACGCGGTGCAGAACGCGCTGTTGGGGCAGGACACCTCGCTGGGCGGCGGTCTGCTGCTGGCGGCGACGCTGATCCTGATCAACTATTCGGTCGGTTGGCTCAGTACGCGCAGCCGTCGCATCGAAACGCTGGTCGAAGGCGAGCCGGTGCTGATCGCACGCGACGGCAAACTGCTGGCCTCGGTGCTGAAACGGGAACTGGTGACCCAGGCCGATTTCAACGCGGCCATGCGTCAGCAGGGGTGTCGCGATGTGAGCGAAGTGGCGATGGCGCTGCTGGAGATCAACGGCCACATCACCATCGTGCCCAAGGACAAGACATAGCCTCGGGTTGCCGCGTCACACCCAGTCGCGCGGCACCAGGTAATCGGCCAGCCGCGCCTCGTCGCTGCCGCTCTCGGGCTGGAAGCCATACTCCCAGCGTGCGCGCGGCGGCAGGCTCATCAGGATGCTTTCGCTGCGACCGCCGCTCTGCAGGCCGAACAACGTGCCGCGGTCGTAGACCAGGTTGAATTCCACGTAGCGGCCGCGCCGGTACAGCTGGAACTCGCGCTCGCGTTCGCCGTAGGGCGTGGCCTTGCGGCGCGCCACCAGCGGCAGGTACGCATCCAGGAAGCCGTCGCCGACCGCACGCAGGTAGGCGAAATCGCGCTCGAAGTCGCCATGCAGGTCGTCGAAGAACAGGCCGCCGACGCCGCGCGTTTCATTGCGGTGGCGCAGGAAGAAGTATTCGTCGCACCAGCGCTTGTGCGCGGCGTAGCGCTCGTCGCCGAACGGTGCGCACAGGTCGTGCGCCACCCGGTGCCAATGCTGCACGTCTTCGTCGAACGGATAGAACGGGGTCAGGTCGAAACCACCGCCGAACCACGACGCCACCGCCTCGCCATCGCGCTCGGCGCGGAAGTAGCGCACGTTGGCGTGCGTGGTGGGCAAATAGGGATTGAGCGGGTGGAACACCAGCGATACCCCGGTCGCCCGCCACGAGGCGCCGGCCAGTTCCGGCCGGTTGGCCGAGGCCGAGGGCGGCAGGCGGGTACCGGACACGTCGGAGAAGCCGATGCCGGCCTGCTCGAACACCGCGCCATCGCGCAGGATGCGGGTACGGCCACCGCCGCCCTCGGCACGCTGCCAGAGGTCTTCGGTGAACCGCGCCCGGCCGTCGGCGGCCTCGATGGCCGCGCAGATGCGGTCCTGCAGGTCGGTCAGGTAGCTGCGTACGCGTTCGAATTCATTCATGGCGCGTACTTTACCGCAGCCGCGCGAGGTGCCTGCAGCCGGCAGGCCGCAGGCACCGGGGGCTCAGCGGCCGCCCTTGCGGTTGCGGTTGGACGATGCGGGCGCGTCGTCCGCCGCGGGACCGGCGGTGTCGTCCGATCCGGTGTCCTCGTCCTCCTCGCGGCTCAGCCGGTCGGCCATCCGTTCCAGGTTGCCTGACAACTGCAGCATCGCCCAGTTGCGGGTGGCGTGCACATCGCAGGCGACATGGGTGCCCTTGCCATCGCGGGCGCACAGGGCCTGCATCGATTCGGGAATGGCCTCATCGCCGGTGTGCTCGTACACCGTGACCAGGTTCTCGCAGCCTTCGCGCACACCGGCGGTGCACATCTTCTGGTAGTAGGGGGCTGCCTCGGCCCAGCGATCGCCCAGCGCCAGGCGATGGCCCATCGCGTTGCAGCCCTGCAGGCGGCCGGCATCGCAGCAGGCCTGCGCGCCGCGCTCGCTGCCGCCGGTGGGGCAGTCCTGGGTCAGCGGCACCTCGACGAACACCACCGACGCGGCGCACTGGCCGGCCGCGCCTTCGCGGGTGTAGTAGGCGTAGCGGTTCCAGGTGTCCACGCCGATCAGGCTGCCGTTGGCGAGCGGCTGCAGCACAAAGTCGTCACCCTTGTCGTGGCGGATGCGGATCTGCCCGTCCTCCAGGCGTGCGCGCAGCTGGCCACTGAGCGGTATCTGCACCAGCCCACCATCGCCGAAGGCCAGGCTGTCCATCAGCCCGGTGGCGGCCGTGTACTGGCCACAGGGCAGGGACGTGGCGGCGACCGGCCGCATGTCGGCGGCCGTCAGGCCCTGCAGCGGCGCAGCTGCGGTGCAGCTGTCCGGATTGCCGCCCTTGGTGCAGGCCAGTTGCAGCGCGTCACGGGCCGGCAGCCAGCGCCCGGCGGTCCACAGGGCCTGGGCCACGTCCTGGCAGAACGTGCCGGCCGGGTAGGCGCGACACAGCGCGGTCACGTCGTCCAGCGCGGCCGCCGGCAGCGGGGCCGGCTTCTGGCTGCTCAGCAGGATGCCGGCGAATGCCTTGGCCATCGCCATGCTGGCCGCTTCCTTGCAGGCCTCGGCATCGTACTGGCCGCTGTCGGGCTTGCACGATGCCGGTTCCTGCAGGTCCGGATCCTCCTCGCCGATGTCCTCGCGCGTGACGGCTTCGCGCGCCTCGGTTTCGTAACTGGACAGCAGCGCCTTGCAGGCCGCCGGCACGCCCTCCGCGCACCACGGGCGCAGCACGTCGCGGTCGGCCATGCGGATGTCGTCCAGGCAGGTACCGATGCTGGCACGGCAACTGTTCTCCGGGAACTGCACAGGCGGCTTGCAGCGCGCCGGCTCGCTGAGCCGGTACGTGAGGTAACCGGCTTCGAGGCTGCGGCCGCCATCGGTGATGTCCGCCTCCAGCACCACCCCGGCATCGGGGTCGGCCATCTTCAGTTGCTTCCCCAGGCGCCGCAGCAGATACGGCTCGCGGGCACTCCCGGGCATCTGGCGGTAGCCCTGGATGGGGCTTTCAATGACGATCCGGGTGGGGTTGTCGTCCGCCTGGTAGGTACCGCATTGCAGCGTGATGGGCGGGGCGGACGCCGGGGCCGCCGACAGCAGCGCCACCGGCGCTGCCAGACCGGCCAGCGTGGCCAGTACACGAATCAAGGACATGGGAGGTACCTGTACGAAAAAAAAGGATCAGGGGACCGGGCCGGCACTGCCGACCGGAGTCACGGGAAGCGGCGCTGCGTCCTCGGCGGGCGCGGTCCAGTCGGGGCAGGTGGCCGCTTCGCGCAGCCGATAGCGCTGGCCATCGTTGACCAGGGTCTGGTCGGTTGCGTCGTAGTCGATCCGGTACTGTCGCCCATCGCCGAGCCCGGTCAGGCGCCAGTGCGCGCCGTCCGGCTCCAGGCGGAAGTAGGTCGGGTCGTCGGGCGGGAAGGGGTAGACCACCGTGCCCCTGCCCACCACCTCCAGCGCCGGTCCGTCCTCGCCGACCACATAGCGGCCGCACGGGATGTGCTGCGCGTCGGCCAGCGCGCTGCCGGCCAGCAGGCACGCCAGCGCGCCCGTCCCCCACCGCAGTCGCCGGATCACGGAAAGAACCGCGCGCGCACGTCGGCGCGCCACAGCCGCTGCACCAGCCACAGGTGCAGCGCGAAGAACACGATCGCCGCCAGCGCGAGCAGGCCGGTCCAGATCGCGCGCTGCACGCGCAGGGACGCACGCAGCGCCTGGATATCCGGGGTCTGCACGGTGGTGGCCAGTGCGGCCTGCATGTTCTGCAGAAACAGGTCCATCAGCCACGGCACCACGAAATTGAGCAGCGCGGTCAGCACCAGCAGGAAGGTGAAACCCACCAGGGCCCAGCGCTGGAAACGCAGCAGCCCCCAGCAGGCAGCCACGCCGAACAGGCTGAGCAGCAGGGCCGCCGCGGTCAACGCCTGGGCATGCGCAATGCCCAGCTTTACCGGCTCAGGCAGCAGGGTCCACCAGTCGCTCTCCCACAACGCCATCCTCGTGGCGTCGGTCAGCAGCAGCGGCAGCGCGAGCATCTGCACGGCGAACCACAGGCTGGAGGCGGCGCACACCAGGAGCGAGGCCTTGGCCATCGGCGCGATGAAGTCGTCGGCGCGCGGTGTACGTAGCGGTAAATGGGGAGGAGGCAATGACATCCGGTGTCCTGGGTGACCAGACCGCGATGTCAGATCGCGGCCACCGCACGTGCGGCCGCGGGCAGGATATGGTCTGCGCTCAACGGTGCCAAGCGGCAATTGTGCGGCGGTACGCCTGCAATCCACGCCAGCTCCGCGATTTCGGCGCGTGCCTGCGGCGTTCCCGCCACCCGCACCTGCCAGGCGCGGGCGCGAACCCGGCGGCCCGGCTCGTTCACCGCCCAGGCTTCGAACGCCCCCAGCGGCAAGGCGCTGCCGGCGTCCAGCCGCACGCCCAGTTCCTCGTGCAGCTCGCGGGCGAGGGCGTCCAGCGGCGCCTCACCCGGCTCGGGTTTGCCACCGGGCTGGATGAACGTGTCCGAGCCGTGCTTGCGCACCACCAGTACGCGGCCGGTGGTGTCGCGGATGACCGCGGCGACGATCTCGATCGGCGCCGCGTCGTGGCTCACTTCAGGTTCTCCTCGAACAGCTTGAGGATGCGCTTGTACTGGTCCAGCCAGGAATCCGGACGCACGTAGCCGTGGCGTTCCAGCGGGTACGGCGCGATCGTCCAGTTGTCCTTGTGCAGCTCGATCAGCTTCTGGGTCAGATTCACCGAGTCCTGGAAGAACACGTTGTCATCCATCATCCCGTGGGCGATCAGCAGGTGGTCCTGCAGGCCATCGGCGTACTCGATCGGCGACGACGTGCGGTACGCCTCCGGATCGATGTCCGGCGTGTTGAGGATGTTGGCGGTGTAGCCGTGGTTGTACTGGTGCCAGTCGACCACCGGGCGCAACGCGGCACCGGCCTTGAATGTGCCCGGCGAGCGGAACAGCGCCATGAAGGTCATGAAGCCGCCATAGGAGCCGCCGTAGATGCCGGCATGCGCGCGGTCACCCTGCTTGGTGTCCACCAGCCAGTCCAGGCCGTCCTTGTAGTCTTCCAGCTCCGGGTGGCCCATGTTGCGGTAGATCGCCGTGCGCCAGTTGCGGCCGTAGCCTTCGCTGCCGCGGTAATCCATGTCCAGCACGATGTAGCCCTTCTGCACCAGCAGGTTGTGGAACATCTGCTCGCGGAAGTAGGCCGGGTAGCGCTGGTGCACGTTCTGCAGGTAGCCGGCACCGTGCACGAACATGGCGATCGGATACTGCTTGCCCGGCTCGGGGGTTTCCGGACCGTAGTACTTGGCCCAGACCACGCCGGCACCGTGCTTGGACGGCACCTGCACCAGCTTGGGCTGGATCCACTCGCGCGCCTTGAAGGCGGCCGTACGGGTGTCGGTCAGCAGCCTGGCCTGGCCACCGGCGGTGGGGACCACCGCCACCTGCGCCGGCAGGTAGGCACCGGAGTAGCGCACCAGCAGCTGCTGGCCGTCCGGGGACAGCGAGAAGTCTTCCACACCGTTGAGCGAGGTCAGCTCACGCACCTGCCGGCTGGCGGTGTCCACCGCACACACTTCGTAGTCGCCGGGCGACTGCTGGTTGCACAGGAAGTAGAAACCGCGGCCATCGGCGCTGGGCACCGGCATCGAGGTTTCCCACGAGCCGCGGGTCAGCGCCTGTGGCTTGGCCGTACCCTGCTGGGTGTACAGGTGTGAATACCCCGATTCCTCCGACAGCAGCCACAGCGTGCGGTTGTCGCTGGACCAGCCGAAGTCGTTGAAGCCCCAGTTGATCCACGCGCTGTCGGTCAGCCGGTGGCGATTCTCCAGCCTGGCGCTGGCCGCCGAGACGCTGACGATCCAGCGGTCCTTGTTGTCGTTGGCACGCAGCATGATGGCCGCCTGCTGACCATCGGCGCTCCAGCGGATGCCGGGGCTGCCCGGGCCGGCCAGCACCTCCAGCGGACGGTTGCCCTTCAATGCGTCCTTGCCGGCGGCCTTGCGCAGCGCGGCCAGCGGATCGGTGCCGATGCCGGGCAGACCGTCCAGCGACAGCGGCTTGACCGTGCCGGCCACGGCATCGACCAGCCACAGCGCGTGCGGCTCCGGATCGTTGCGGCCCACGCGGGTGCGGGTGTCCTCGAATTCCTCATAGCCCGATTCGGTCACGTACTTGGGCATCTTGCCGCCGCGGCCTTCATCGAAGCTCTTCGGCTTGGTCACCACGATCAGCGTGCGGGCATCCGGCGACAGCACGCTGTCGACGATCTCCACATCGGCGCCCAGGTACACCGGACCCGGGGCGCGGGTGCTGTCGGCGCGGCGCCAGCTCGCTTCCTGCTGCTTGAGCGCCTCGCGCTGCGCGCGGTCGTTGCGCAGCGTGGCCAGGGTGCGCAGCTGCTGGTCGCGCAGCACATCGGCCTTGGGCGCGTCATCGGGATTCTTCTCGGCCTTCAGGCTGGCCACCTGCTGCACGCCCCCGGCGGCGGTCCAGTGGAACCAGTTCTGGCCGGTGCGCCAGATCACCCCGCCGTCGCGGGCGAACGCCACCGCAGCGGATTTCTCGGTGCTGCGGGTCAGCTGGGTCAGCGCGCCGCTGCGCAGGTCGCGGAGGAACACATCGCCGTTGCGCACGAACACCGATCGCTGGCGCGCGCTGTCGTACACCGGACTGTCCACGTCCAGCGTGCCGCGCTGGTCGTCGCTGACCTGCACCGCCACGCCACCGCCGATCGGCTGGCGGAAGGTATCGCGGACCGGGCTGCCTGTGCGCTTGAGCTGGTACTCGACCTGCTGGCTGTTCCAGGACCACCACGCGCTCTCGACCGGCGGGCCGATCCAGTCCGGGTCGGCCATTGCCTGCTCGATGGTGATCGGCGTCGGCGCGGCGTGGGCGGTACCGCCAAGGGCGGCGAGCAGCAGCAGGGACAAGGGCAGCGTTCTGGGCATTGCGGGCGGCACCGTAGAGGAAAACCCGGCAAGCGTAGCAGCCGTCAAGGCCCGCCGAAGGGGCCACAGGTCATGGGGACAGGATCGGAAAAGTCGCGCGTGCGCAGGGGTCCACGCGGAGGAGCGGATGGGGGATGCGGCGCTGGCCATCACCGTTCGTGCGTCGAGCGAAGTCCGCGTTGATCAATCTTCGAAATTTCATAGAAACATCAATCGCTTATTCAAACTTTTCCTATGGTGGCACTCCGCTGCCTCCGCCCAGAATTCACGCGGTGACGCACGGTGCGGGGTACTCCCGCCCGGCCATCGGGCGGCCTGGAGCCTCCGTGCCAACAAGGAGTGGATCGGTCATGGAAGGGATATACGCGCTGCGGGCGGCACTGGCGGCCGCCACGCAGGAGCGGCGCCACCTGCGGCTGGACACGCTGTTGGGAGCGCGGCTGGGGGCGGTCGAGGCGTTCAGCGGCATCGAGCAGGTCGATGGTGCGGGTTTCGTGCTGGACGTCCTGGTGCTGTCGCTGGAGGCCGATCTGCCGCTGGAACAGTTGTACGGCACCCCTGCGCTGCTGCAGATGCAGACCACCGGCGCGCCACGCGCGTTCCACGGGCACGTCACCGCCGTTGAGCGGCTCGGCAGCAACGGCGGTCTGGCGCGCTATCGGCTGCGCCTGCAGCCGTGGCTGGCGTTTCTGGCCCAGCGCGTGGACAGCTACGTGTTCCATGACCGCCGCGTGGTGGAGATCGTCGAGGACATCTTCGCCGACTACACCGGTCTGGTGCCGGCCTGGCGCTGGGCGCTGGCCGACCGCAGCCAGTACGCCAGGCGCAGCCTGACCACGCAGTACCAGGAGTCGGACCTGGGCTTCCTGCAGCGGCTGCTGGCCGAGGAGGGCATCTACTACTGGTTCGAGCATGCCGGCGACCCGGGCAACGCCCGCCTGGGCGCACACACGCTGGTGCTGGCCGATCACCACGGCGACGTTCCTCGACTGGGCACCGTGCGCTTCCACCGCCGCGATGCCACCGAGCGCAGCGACAGCGTGCGGCACTGGCGCGTGGCACGGCGCTGGTGTCCGGCTGCCGTGTCACGCCAAAGTTGGGATCACCGCACCGCCACCCTGCGCCACGCGCGTGCCGAGGTACCGGCGGAGGTGTCGGGTATCGGCGAGGACATCGACACCAGCGGCCCGTACGGCTGGCAGGACAGCGCCCGCGGCCAGCGCCGCGCGCAGCAGCATCTGGATGCATTGCGCGTGCGCGCGCACACCATCGAGGGGCAGGGCAGCTGGCGCCAGCTGGTGCCGGGCGCGCAGTTCCAGTTGGGCCAGCATCCGGGTGTGGACGCCGGCACGAGCTTCCTGTGCCTGTCGGTGCAGCACCAGGCCCGCAACAATCTCGAGGCGGACATCCTCGATGCGCTCGAGCAGCAGCTCGGCCCGGTCGCACAGGCGCCGCTGGCGCTGCCGGTCGCACTGGCCGGGCTGGCCGCCGCCGCACCCGCGCAGGCGGTGACCTCCACCTTCTACGACAACCGCTTCGTGGTGATTCCGGCTGACGTGGTCTATCGCCCGCAGACCGAGGACGGCCACGGCGTGCGCCTGCATCCGCGCCCGTCGATCACCGGCACGCTCAGCGCGATCGTGGTCAGCGACGGCGAGCCGCTGCAGTCCGACCGCGACCATCGCATCAAGGTGCAGTTCCCGTGGCAGCGCGGCGGTGCGTCCAGCACCGGCCAGGCGCACCCGGGCGGCGACGACAATGCCCCGGCCAACGGCGGTGCCTGGACCTGGGTGCGGGTGATGACCCCGTGGGCCGGCGACAACTGGGGCGGGGTGGTGTTGCCGCGGCGTGGCCAGGAGGTACTGGTGGCGTTCCTGGAGGGGGACATCGACCGTCCGGTGGTGGTCGGTGCGGTCTACAACGGCCGCGGCCAGAACGATGCCTCGCACAACCAGGTCGCCAGCGGCGGCGCGCAGGCCACCGGCAACGCGGCCGCGTGGTTCGAGGGCAATGACCACGGCGCGGTGTTCACCGGCTTCAAGAGCCAGGCCCT